>NZ_VDAY01000038.1:0-20678 GCF_019584005.1 Citrobacter sp. EC_71 | reverse complement strand
TCCCGCTTCAGAGTCAAGCGTTTATTTACGCTTTTCTCCGCTGACCCGGCGGCGTGTAATCCGTTGTTCCGTGTCAGTGGAGGCGCATTATAGGGAGTTATTTCAGGCTGACAAGGGGAAATTTAAAATAACTTTCCGAGTGCGTATTTTTTCACCAAAAAATAACTAAAGTGCCAGTTTTTCGAGCGTTTTGAAGCCATAACGTTGCAGCACGGGCAATAATTGTTCGGCTTCTGTCGTCATTGCCATACAGAATGCGACATTCTCATCGGTTGATTTCGCGTCGGGCGCTTCATGTTCTAATAACCAGGCCGTGCGACGCGCAATCGCGGCCCCCGAATCCACCAGTCGCGTTCCCTCGGGCAGGACCTGTAAAAGCTCTTCCTGTAATAGAGGAAAATGGGTGCAGCCCAGCACCACCGTGTCGGGTGGTTCCGACATCCGCAACCACGGACGTAGAATGCGGCGCAACTCTTCCAGAGAGACCGTTTCGCCGTGCAGCTTCGCTTCCGCCAGTTCCACCAGCTCGGCGGAACCCAACATCGCAATCTGACATTCGTTAGCAAACCGTGCAATCAACTCATGGGTATACGAGCGCTTCACCGTCGCACGTGTAGCCAGCAGTCCCACAACGCCATTCGCCGTGAGTCGCGCCGCCGGTTTAATAGCAGGAACGACGCCCACAACCGGGAAGGCAAATTTCTCTCGTAACGCAGGAAGCGACACGGTGCTTGCAGTATTACATGCGATGACCGCAAGAGAGAGGGGATAGCGCTGCTGGACCGCAGTCACAATCTCAACAACACGCTCGACGATAAATTCCTCGCTCTTCTCACCATAAGGAAAGGCGACGTTATCAAAAGCGTATATATAGTGGAGATCCGGCAGGAGACTGCGGATCTCATTGTAGACCGACAACCCACCGACGCCGGAATCAAACACCAGCACGGTGGGACGTGGATCAGAAGGTGTAGCTGCCAGACAAGGTGTATTCCCGCCCTGCAGTTGCGTAGCCATAAACTGTCTCGTAATCTTTATCGAACAGGTTGGCGATTTTACCACGAACAGTCAGCTGTGAGGTGATTGGATATGCCACTGTCAGATCCCACACGCTTACTCCACCCATTTTTACCGGTTGGTTGGTGACGAAGTCCTTGTCGTATCGCGTTCCTAAATACTGATACGTTAAACCCCAGTCAAAATCGTAAACCTGCCAGTCAAGCTGATACTTCACCTGCTGCTTTGAACGACGCGCCAGCGGTTTATCGGTAATCGCATTACGTGCATCAACGTAATCGTAGCTCAGCGTGTGCGCCAACGGCCCAGTGTCGAAGTTCGCTGTAGCCTCAATACCTTTAATACGTACTTTGCCTTCGTTATAGTATTTTTTGGTGTGGGGGTTGTAATCGATCATGTTATCGATATCGTTGCGATATCCTGACAAACGCCAGTTCACATCCGCTGTTAGCCCTTCAAATGCCCCTTCCCACTGTTTGCTCTCTTCAGGATCCAGATGGGAATTTCCGTACATGCCATACAGTTGTCCCAGATTAGGTGCCTTGTAAGAGGTGCCGTAGGAGGCAATAAAACGATAGCCTTCGACAAACTCCCAGCCAGCGCTGGTTTGCCATGTGCCATGACGACCAAATTGGGAATTGTCATCACTGCGCGCCGCGCCTTCGAAAGTGAAATCACCCAATTGCTGTAATCCCGTCAAGTAGAGACCGGTATTCCGCTGGTCGTAACCGTCCGTGACATACCCGGTGCCAGGCTCTGTAGTTTGCTTTTGCCAGTCTACGCCAGCGCCCACGTTACCGTGACCAATCACCATGCTGTTTGACCACTGCACATTATATTGCTTCATCTCATCCAGCGTGGCCGAGGAGTCATAGCGGCCATAATCCGGATCATAGTTGTAGTCTTTACTGTGGCTATAGCTGGAAACCAGCTGCGACTGAATCAACTCACTATTGAAGCGCAGCCCGGCATCCCAGCTCTGGCTATAGAGTTTTCGGGTATCCACTAGCGGCGTCCCCGGATGATAAGCCGCGTCATAATCTGTTCGATTATCATAACCGTAACCGCGAACAAACCCGCTCCAGGTGTCAGAGAAGTTGTGTTCCAGCGCGCCATACAGCGTCTTACTTAAGAAGCCGTCTTTGTCGGGTTGAGCCTGCAAACCGGTACTACCGTAAGCCACAACATCAAAGCCTTTGGTATAGGCATAATCGCCCATCAACGTGACGCGCGTATTCTCACCTAACTGTTGTTGGGTTGAGACATCGTAATTCTGGTAGCCATTGCTTCCCACGCCAGCGGTCAGTTCCGTCCCCGGCTTTTCGCGCGTGGTAATGATATTCACCACGCCGCCAATAGCATCAGAACCATAAATAGCCGAACGCGGCCCACGAATGTACTCAATACGTTGTACCAACGATACCGGGAACTGGCTAAGATCGGCTGCGCCGCTAACCCCTGCCAGGTTAAGCCGCACACCGTCAATCAGCACCAGAACATGGCTGGCGTTGGTGCCGCGAATAGAAATAGACGAATTTTGTCCCATACCACCGTATTGGGCGATATCCACGCCTGGCAGGCGACGAAGCACATCATTCACGGAGGTGGATTGCCAGCGATCGATATCCTGACGCGTAACAACGGTGATAGGAGCAAGTACTGCGCTACGAGGCTGCTGAAAACGGTTGGCAGTGACGACGAGAGTATCTGGGCTAGCATCCTGCGCCCAACCAGAAAATGCCGTGACGGAAAGTGCCGTCCACAGCAACGATTTTTTAATCATTGTAAAGCATCCACAATATAAGAAGGATGCCGCAGGTCCCACCGATAGTACGCGATGATGAAAACCAGATGCGACGTTAGCCGGCAGGTCTTCGGGCTTGGAGGCGACTTAAAGAGACGATGACTTCCCACGGCAAGCCGCAGTGTCTGCACCAGGTGCGCTCATCTCCCACCTTCCTTACCGCTGCGCGTCAGCTCCAGATTCACACTGGATTCCCTTTTAACTCACAGGACCGGAAAACGGATGCTACAGTTTGTTACAACCGACTGTCCAGACCACGCATCACAATATCGGAAATCATCAATGACTGGACATCTGTTGAGCAATCCCTACAATCCCCGCGTACTTTTATTTTTCAGGACGCATCATGACCCCCGAACATCTTCCGACAGAACAGTACGACGCGCAGTTAGCTGAAAAAGTGGTGCGTCTGCAGAGCTTAATGACACCGTTTTATGCACAGGCTCCGGAAGTGTTTCGCTCACCGGTCAGTCACTACCGTATGCGCGCCGAATTCCGGCTGTGGCATGACGGTGATGACCTGTACCACATCATGTTCGATCAACAGACGAAAAGCCGTATTCGCGTCGATAGCTTCCCGGCGGCCAGCGAGCTTATCAACACGCTGATGACGGCAATGATTGAAGGGGTACGCGATAACCATGTCCTACGCCACAAACTGTTCCAGATTGATTACCTCACCACCCTGAGCGATCAAGCGGTGGTCTCGATGCTGTACCATAAAAAGCTGGATGACGAATGGCGTCAGGAAGCCGAAGCGCTACGGGACGCGCTGCGTGCGCAAAACCTGAGCGTGCATCTGATTGGCCGGGCCACCAAAACCAAAATCGAGCTGGACCAGGACTATATTGACGAACGCTTGCCAGTCGCGGGGAAAGAGATCATCTATCGCCAGGTTGAGAACAGCTTCACCCAGCCGAATGCCGCGATGAATATTCAGATGCTGGAATGGGCGATTGATGTCACCAAAGGTTCTAAGGGCGACCTGCTTGAGCTGTATTGCGGTAATGGCAACTTCTCATTAGCCCTCGCGCAAAACTTCAACCGCGTGCTGGCGACTGAAATCGCCAAACCATCCGTGGCGGCTGCCCAGTACAACATTGCGGCTAACCATATTGATAACGTACAAATTATCCGCATGGCGGCAGAAGAGTTTACTCAGGCGATGAATGGGGTTCGCGAGTTCAACCGTTTGCAGGGGATCGATCTGAAGAGCTACCAGTGTGAGACCATTTTCGTTGACCCGCCGCGTAGCGGTCTGGACAGCGAAACGGAGAAAATGGTACAGGCGTATCCGCGGATTCTGTACATCTCCTGCAACCCAGAAACGCTGTGTAAGAATCTGGAAACGTTAAGCCAGACGCACAATGTTTCACGTCTGGCTCTGTTCGATCAGTTCCCGTATACGCACCATATGGAGTGTGGCGTGTTACTGACCGCGAAGTAAGTGATGTCCTGGCCGGGCTTGCCCGGCCTACAAATATTATTCCGCAATTTCCTGCTTACGGTTACGCACTTTAAAGCCGATCCAGAACACCAGAATCACCGACAGTACCGCCGGGAAGAAGTTAGAACCAATATCCGGATATTCAGCGCGTACCACGGTGCTGTACAACAGAACGCCGAGAATAAAACAGGCGGCGGCCAGGCCTGGTAGCCCCACAGGCATGGTGCGGTTCTGATAGCGTTGATGCAGACAATAAACCGTCAGCACCAACGAAATAATCGGGAATACTGAGAATGGCACAATGGAGCTAAACAGCGCCGCAAATGTGCCATTGATCGATAAGCCAGCAACCAGCGCCAGCAGCAGCGTACCTTTATCTTGACCTGACTGTTTCATTGCTCGTCCTTCTCGTTACTCGGAGTGGTGCGTCATCTTCTCTTGTTCACGGCGGTACCAATAAAATGCGCCTTTCGCGATCATGCGTAGTTGCAATACCAACCGCTCTTCCAGTTGTCGACGCTGTTCAGCGCCAACATCCAGTGCTTCTGCCCCGGCGCTGAACACAATCGTTACCATGGCTTCGGCCTGCGCTTCAGTAAACGCACGAGGCATATGGTTTTCGAGTTCCAGATAGTCCGCAAGTTCCGCAATGAAGTGCTGAATTTCACGTGCGACCGCTGCACGAAACGCTGCGGAGGTTCCCGAACGCTCGCGCAATAATAAACGGAAGGCGTTGGGATTGTTGCCGATGAACTCCATAAATGTTGAGACCGAGGTACGGATCACACTCCCGCCTTTGGCGATACGCTGACGCGCCTGACGCATCAACTGACGCAGCATCAGACCACTTTCGTCCACCATCGTCAGCCCGAGCTCATCCACATCGCGGAAATGGCGATAAAACGAGGTTGGCGCAATGCCCGCTTCACGAGCAACTTCTCGTAAACTGAGACTGGCAAAACTACGCTCAGCACTGAGTTGACTAAATGCAGCCTCTACCAGCGAACGCCGGGTTTTCTCTTTTTGTTGCGCTCTAACGCCCATCACGATGTCTGAATCCTTCCACATACCTTGCTGGCACTATACCAGAGATTAGGCTGTTGGCATGGCTTTGTTAATGATTGTTTACGCGCAGTTTGTGCTTCGACTTCGCAAAAAAGCACAACGATAATTGGGTTATCCCGACAACGATGTTACTATTCTGTTGCTTTTATGTATAAGAACAGGTAAGCCTGACCATGTCACATTCCTACGATTACGATGCAATAGTAATAGGTTCCGGTCCCGGCGGCGAAGGCGCTGCAATGGGTCTGGTTAAACAGGGAGCGCGCGTCGCGGTGATTGAGCGCTATCATAACGTCGGCGGAGGCTGTACCCACTGGGGCACCATCCCGTCGAAAGCACTCCGCCACGCCGTCAGCCGCATTATTGAATTCAATCAGAACCCACTTTACAGCGACCATTCCCGACTTCTCCGTTCTTCCTTCGCCGATATTCTCAATCATGCTGATAACGTGATTAATCAGCAAACGCGCATGCGGCAAGGTTTTTACGAGCGTAATCACTGCGAGATTTTGCAGGGAAATGCCCGTTTTGTTGACGAACACACTATCGCCCTGGAATGCCACGACGGCACGGTGGAAACGCTGACCGCGGATAAATTTGTGATCGCCTGCGGTTCACGCCCTTATCGCCCTGTTGACGTCGACTTTTCGCATCCCCGGGTTTATGACAGCGACTCCATCCTGAGTCTGCACCACGAACCTCGCCACGTTCTGATTTACGGCGCGGGGGTGATTGGCTGTGAATATGCGTCGATCTTCCGTGGAATGGACGTCAAAGTTGATTTAATCAACACCCGCGATCGTCTGCTGGCGTTCCTTGATCAAGAGATGTCCGACTCGCTCTCTTACCACTTCTGGAATAGCGGTGTGGTTATTCGCCACAATGAAGAGTACGAGAAGATTGAAGGTTGCGATGACGGCGTCATCATGCACCTGAAATCTGGTAAAAAACTGAAGGCTGACTGTCTGCTGTACGCCAATGGCCGCACCGGTAATACCGATTCGCTGGCGCTGGAAAATATTGGTCTGAAAACCGACAGCCGTGGACAGCTCAAAGTGAATAGCATGTACCAGACGGCGCTGCCGCACGTGTATGCCGTAGGGGATGTGATCGGCTATCCGAGTCTGGCATCGGCGGCCTACGATCAGGGACGTATTGCCGCCCTGGCACTGGTGAAAGGCGAAGCCACCGCGCATCTGATCGAAGATATCCCAACCGGGATTTATACCATTCCTGAAATCAGCTCCGTTGGTAAAACCGAACAGCAGCTTACGGCGATGAAAGTCCCATACGAAGTCGGCCGCGCCCAGTTTAAACATCTGGCACGTGCGCAAATCGTGGGCATGAGTGTCGGCACGTTGAAGATTCTGTTCCATCGCGAAACCAAAGAGATTCTGGGGATCCACTGCTTTGGGGAACGTGCAGCCGAAATTATTCACATCGGTCAGGCGATAATGGAGCAAAAAGGTGGTGGTAACACCATCGAGTACTTCGTTAACACCACCTTTAACTACCCAACCATGGCGGAAGCCTATCGGGTAGCGGCGCTAAATGGCTTAAACCGCCTGTTTTAACGCACTGTCGAAATGGCCATCCATTGATCCACGGATGGCCTCTGCCAGCTGTTCATAACGGCTGCGCAGCGGCGAACCTGGACGATACACCAGGCCAATCGTACGGCGCGGTTCTGGCTTAATGCATGGCAGATAGACAACACCATCACGCTTACGCTCCGACGGAACAGCCAGCGCAGGCAGTAACGTAATACCGCTACCTGCCGCCACCATATTGCGCAGCGTTTCCAGACTGGTTGCCCGGAAATGGGTATCTTCATCCGCACCGGCTTCAAAGCAGAAGCCCATGGCCTGATCGCGCAGGCAGTGGCCATCTTCCAGCATCAGCAGTTTTTCACCTGCCAGATCGGACATCGGTACACAGTCACGGTTTGCCCACGGATGATCTTCATAGATCGCCAGCATCATAGGCTCATCAAATAACGGAACTTCGATGAATGCCTCACTCTCTTTCACCAGCGCCAGAATGACGCAGTCGAGCTTACCGCTATCCAGTTGCGCCAACAGCTGATGCGTCTGCGCCTCATGCAGATACATTTCCAGTTTTGGGAAGGTCTGGTGCAACATAGGAATGATATGCGGCAGTAGGTATGGCCCCACCGTTGGGATCAAACCAATATGCAGCGGGCCAGACATCGTCTCGCCTTGTTGGCTTGCCATCTCCTTGAGCACTTTGACCTCGCGCAGCACAGTGCGCGCCTGATCCACCAGCAGCAGACCTGCCTGAGTGAACAGCACCTTACGACTCGTACGCTCCAGCAGCATGACGCCCAGCTCATCTTCCAGCTTACGGATCTGTCCGCTCAGCGTTGGCTGGCTCACGTGGCAGGAGTCTGCCGCCCGTCGGAAGTGACGATGTTCGGCAAGCGCCACCAGGTATTCAAGATCACGAATATTCATTATTCATCCTCCATCGCCACGATAGTTCGTAGCGATAGGTAGCATAGCAACGAACGATTATCCCTATCAAGTTTTCTGTTTAATAATGCACCATAGAAACGGAACGGTACCCCTTTAACCCTTGAAGCTACTGTCCGTTTAGAGAGTTTCTCTCATACTCGAAATAACTAAAGCCAACGTGAACTTTTGCGGACCTTGCGTCCGCATTTTTTTTGCATAAAAAAGCCCGGCGTGATGCCAGGCTCTGATAACTGTTTGCCTGATGGCGCTACGCTTATCAGGCCTACAAAGACAAAGGTTACGCCAGACGCGCCTTCGCGTAATCAATCGCCTGTGCGACCTGCTGTGGCGACACGCCGCCTTTCGCCGCACGTTTGTCCAGACACGATTGTAGAGAAAGGATCGGGTAAACGTCATCGCCAATGACCGGACTGAACTTCTGTAAGTCGGTCAGCGACAACGCTTCCAGCGGTTTGCCCTGACGAATCGCCTCAACCACCGTTTCGCCCACAATGTGGTGCGCTTCGCGGAACGGAACACCTTTCGCTACCAGATAATCCGCCAACTCAGTGGCGTTGGCATAACCCTGCTGCGCCGCTTCCTGACAACGTGGACGTTTCACCTGAATGCCATCCAGCACCAGCGCGGCCATATGCAGACAATCCAGCCAGGTGTCGAGCGCATCGAACAGCCCTTCTTTGTCTTCCTGCATATCTTTGTTATACGCCAGCGGTAGGCCTTTTAAGGTCATCATCATCCCGGTCAACGCTCCCTGCACGCGACCGCATTTACCACGGATTAATTCCAACGCATCCGGGTTTTTCTTCTGCGGCATCAGGGATGAACCTGAGGTCACTCGATCGGACAGCTCGACAAAGCCCGCTTCACCGGTATTAAAGAAAATCAGGTCTTCAGCAAAACGCGACAGGTGCACCATGCCGATAGAGGCGTCGGAGAGTAACTCCAGCACGTGGTCACGATCGGAAACGCTGTCCAGACTGTTACGCGTTGCCGAAGTAAAGCCCAACCAACCAGCCAGTTGTTCGCGATCGATTTCATATGCCGTACCAGCCAGCGCACCGCAGCCCAGAGGACTGACGTCCAGACGCTTAAGCGCATCCTGCAGACGGCTTTCATCACGCGCCAGCATTTCGACATAGGCCAGGCACCAGTGGGCAAACGTCACCGGCTGCGCACGTTGCAGGTGGGTGTAACCCGGCATCACGGCATCCTGGTTATTCTCCGCCGTCACCACCAGCGCGCTTTGCAACTGGCGGTTGGCAGAGAGTAATTCAATTACCGTGTCTTTACACCACAGTTTAAGGTCGGTCGCGACCTGATCATTACGGCTACGCCCGGTATGCAGTTTTTTACCAAGCTGGCCGACTTTATCAATCAGCTTACCTTCCACCCAACTGTGAATATCTTCGGCATCGCTTTGCAGGATCTGTTGCGGATTAGCACGAACCTCTTCCAGCAGCGTGTTTAGCGCCTCTTCCAGTTGCAGCTGTTCATCGGCAGTCAGTACGCCGACCGTTACCAACGCTTTGGACCAGGCCACAGAGCCGACAATATCCTGTTCTGCCAGGCGGTAGTCAAAACGCAACGAGTCGTTGAACTGTTTGAACCGCTGATCTGCTGCCTGTGTAAAACGCCCACCCCAAAGTGCCATAACATGCTTCCTTAAATTCTTTTAATTTCAATGCCGGATGGCGCTACGCTTATCCGGCCTACAGGTTCTGTTCACGTAGGCCCGATAAGGCGTAGCCGCCATCGGGCATACAAATACTTAAGCCAGAATACGGGTACCGATCGGCGTGCCGTTAAACAACGCCGGGAGTTGCTCTGCATGACGCCAGGATGCGATATCCACCGGACGGCCCAGCGTGCGCGCGGCATCCAGCGCCGCATTGACCTTCACGATCATGCCATCGGTAATAATCCCCTGGTCGATCAACTGCTCCGCTTTCGCGGCGGTCATTTCGGCAATGCGCTGACCTTTACCATCCAGAATACCACTCACATCAGAGAGCAGGATCAGATCCGCACCCAACGTTGCCGCCAGCGCTGTTGCCGCCTGATCGGCGTTAACGTTCATCAGCAGTCCATCTTCAGTGACGCCAATGGAGCTGACTACCGGCAGAAAGCCGCTTGCCAGCAGCGTGTTAATTAGCTTAGGCGAACCCGGTTGCGCGAGTCCAACATGACCTAGCTCTTTATCGAGCGGCGTCACTTTTACGCTGTCGCCATCGCCAAGATACAGGCCCACAGAGGCGATTTGATGTTTTTTCGCCCAGGCCAGTAAGGTTTTATTCGCCGTACCCGCCAGGGCGCCAGTGATAATGTCTATCTGATCGGCAGGGGTGACGCGCAGACCGTTTTTCTTTTTCACCGGCAGATTCAACTGCTTCATTAGTTCATCAACCACGCAGCCGCCGCCGTGCACAATAATCAGCGGACGCTGATGCGACTCACGATAATTCACCAGGGCGGTAAACAGTCGCTCCAGCGCCTCTTCGCTATCAAGTAAAACACCGCCCAGCTTGATAATTAATGGATTCATTGTTGCACCCTTAAATAAGAGACTGCGTTTCAGCAAAGCCGAAACGGATATTTGCGCACTGCATCGCCTGTGCCGCCGCGCCTTTTAATAAGTTATCTTCGGTCGCCACCACGATCAGGTGCTCTCCCTGCACGGCGAACCCAATGTCACAAAACGGTAAGCCCACCACATTCTTCAGGGCCGGAACGCCTTTATCGTACAGGCGTACCAGTGGTTTATCACCATACGCTTGTTGCAGTGTCTGGGCCACCTGCGCATGGGTTACGCCCGCTTTCAGACGGCAAGTGATCGTTTCCAGAATTCCGCGCGGGAAGTTCCCCAGATGCGGGGTGAAGATCACTTCCGCGCCGAGGTGAGTTGCGATTTCCGGCTGATGACGATGGGTAAACACGCCATACGGCTGCAGGCTCACTTCGCAAAAGCTGTTCGAGATAGCCGCTTTACGGCCTGCCCCACTGACGCCGCTGGTAGCGTTAATCACCGGCCACTGGCTGAGATCCAGTAGTCCAGCGTCAATCAGAGGTTTCAGCGACAATTGCGCCGCCGTCGGATAACAACCAGGTACGGCAACCAGATTTGCTTCTTTCAGTTGCTCTGCGTTCCACTCCGCCAGCCCGTATACCGCCTGCTCCAGCAGGTCGGGGTGCTGATGGGTAAAGCCATAATATTTTTCATAGAACGCGCCATCGTTAACACGAAACGCGCCTGAAAGATCAAATACCACACATCCGGCCTGCAAAAACTGCGGGGCCAGATCATGACTGACCTCATGCGCTGTGGCGAGGAACACAATGTCCACCCCTGCGCTAAACTCGCTGATATCCGACATTGGCTGCAACGGTAAATCAACAATGCCTTTCAACTGCGGATGCAAATCGGAGATGAGTTTTCCTGCATCATTGCTTTGCGCTGAGACGGTCAAAGCGGTTATGTTCATATCAGGATGGCGATTTACATAGGTCACAAGCTCTGCGCCAGCATAGCCGCTGGCGCCCACAATCAGCGTATTCAACATCGGGGCAGCTCACCTTCTTAGATTCTGTTGCCAGGTATAAGCCTTTATCACCTCACCTTACACTTGGTGGGTTTTATTACGCTCAACGTTAATGTATTTTTATTCACAAATACTGCATGAATATTGATACTATCACGACCCGAGGTGTGTCAACAATGAAAAACAATTTACCGCCATTTATCGAGATTTACCGCGCTCTGATTGCCACGCCATCGATTAGCGCCACCGAAGAAGCACTGGATCAAAGCAATGCAGGTTTAATCACTCTGCTGGCGGGCTGGTTCAAAGATTTAGGCTTCAATGTAGAGGTTCAGCCGGTTCCCGATACGCGAAATAAATTCAATATGCTGGCGAGCATTGGACAAGGGGCTGGCGGTCTGTTGTTAGCGGGTCATACCGATACCGTGCCGTTTGACGACGGACGCTGGACGCGCGATCCGTTCACCCTGACCGAGCATGATAATAAGCTCTACGGTTTGGGTACGGCAGATATGAAGGGCTTCTTCGCGTTTATCCTCGACGCGCTGCGCGACGTCGACGTAACGAAGCTGAAAAAGCCCCTCTACATTTTGGCCACTGCCGACGAAGAGACCAGCATGGCGGGAGCGCGCTACTTTTCTGAAACCACCGCTCTGCGTCCGGACTGCGCGATCATTGGCGAACCCACCTCCCTGCAACCGGTGCGTGCGCACAAAGGGCATATCTCTAATGCAATTCGCATTTTGGGTCAGTCGGGTCACTCAAGCGATCCAGCGCGTGGCGTCAATGCGATTGAACTGATGCATGATGCCATCGGCCATATCATGACTCTGCGCGATGACCTGAAAGAACGCTATCACCATGACGCTTTTACCGTTCCGTACCCGACGTTAAATTTGGGTCATATCCACGGTGGCGACGCCGCCAACCGAATCTGCGCCTGCTGCGAGCTGCATATGGATATTCGCCCGCTGCCCGGCATGACGCTCAACGATCTTAATGGTTTACTTAACGATGCGCTGGCCCCTGTCAGCGAGCGTTGGCCGGGTCGCCTGACGGTCTCGGAACTGCATCCGCCTATTCCTGGCTATGAGTGTCCGCCAGACCATCAGTTGGTTGAAGTCGTTGAAAAACTGCTGGGAGCGCAAACGGAAGTAGTGAACTACTGCACTGAAGCGCCGTTTATCCAGACACTTTGCCCGACGTTGGTGTTGGGCCCAGGCTCCATTAATCAGGCACATCAGCCAGATGAATACCTGGAAACACGCTTCATTAAGCCAACTCGCGAATTGATCACCCAGGTTGTGCATCATTTCTGCTGGCATTAATCGTTTATAACCTTGCTCATCCTTCAGCGGCGAGCAAGGTCATTTATTAACATTTTCATAAGCACAGCTTATTTGATTCGATGTGAATTAAATAACGTAAATTCCCGCCATTTTTTCGTTTGCTGAACCGATTTCGCAGCAATTGACGTCACGAGTTTTACGTGGCTTTATAAAAGACGGCGAAAAAATTAAGTCCGGAAAATTTCACGTTGCAGCAGTGTTGACGGCGGCGCGAAAGATACAGGACATTTACAAAAGAGATGGGGTGTCTGGGTTAATATGAACGAACAATATTCCGCGTTGCGTAGTAATGTCAGTATGCTCGGCAAAGTGCTGGGAGAGACCATTAAGGATGCGCTGGGAGAGCACATTCTTGATCGCGTAGAAACAATCCGTAAGCTGTCCAAATCATCCCGCGCTGGCAATGAAGTCAATCGCCAGGAGCTACTCACTACACTGCAAAACCTGTCTAACGACGAGCTGCTGCCGGTTGCCCGTGCGTTTAGCCAGTTCCTGAACCTGGCTAACACCGCCGAGCAATACCACAGCATTTCGCCTAAAGGCGAAGCAGCCAGCAACCCGGAAGTGATTGCTCGCACTCTGCGTAAACTGAAAGACCAGCCCAACCTCGATGAAGCCACCATCAAAAAAGCTGTGGAGTCACTCTCCCTGGAGCTGGTTCTGACCGCCCACCCGACTGAAATCACCCGTCGTACGTTGATCCATAAAATGGGTGAAGTTAACGCCTGTCTCAAACAGCTTGATAACAAAGATCTCGTCGATTATGAACGCCATCAACTGATGCGCCGTCTGCGCCAGTTGATTGCCCAGTCCTGGCATACGGATGAGATCCGCAAGATACGCCCAAGCCCGATCGATGAAGCCAAATGGGGCTTCGCCGTGGTCGAAAACAGCCTGTGGGAAGGCGTGCCGAACTATCTGCGCGAACTGAACGAACAGTTAGAAGAGAATCTGGGTTATAAGCTGCCCGTTGATTTTGTTCCGGTTCGCTTTACCTCCTGGATGGGCGGCGACCGTGACGGCAACCCGAACGTGACGGCGGATATCACCCGTCACGTGCTATTGCTCAGCCGCTGGAAAGCTACCGACCTGTTCCTGAAAGACATTCAGTTTCTGATCTCTGAACTGTCGATGGTGGATGCCACGCCGGAACTGCTGGCGCTGGTAGGTGAAGAAGGCGCAGCAGAACCATACCGTTATCTGATGAAAACCCTGCGTTCACGTCTGATGGCAACTCAAGCCTGGCTGGAAGCCCGTCTGAAAGGCGAGAAATTACCGAAACCTGCCGGCCTTCTCACCCAAAACGAACAGCTCTGGGATCCGCTGTACGCGTGTTACCAGTCTCTGCAAGCCTGTGGCATGGGCATCATCGCCAATGGCGAACTGCTCGACACCTTGCGTCGCGTGAAATGTTTCGGCGTACCGCTGGTACGTATTGATATTCGCCAGGAGAGCACCCGTCACACTGAAGCCCTGGGCGAACTGACCCGGTATCTGGGCATTGGCGACTACGAAAATTGGTCAGAAGCGGATAAACAGGCTTTCTTGATCCGCGAACTGAACTCCAAACGTCCGCTTCTGCCACGTAACTGGGAACCAAGCAATGATACCCGCGAAGTGCTCGACACCTGCCGCGTCATTGCCGAAGCTCCGTATGGCTCCATTGCCGCCTATGTTATCTCGATGGCGAAAACGCCGTCCGATGTATTGGCCGTACATCTGCTGCTGAAAGAAGCCGGGATCGGTTTTGCTATGCCGGTTGCGCCGCTGTTTGAAACATTGGACGACCTCAACAATGCTGATGACGTCATGTCCCAGCTCTTGAATATTGACTGGTACCGCGGCTTTATTCAGGGCAAACAGATGGTCATGATTGGCTACTCTGATTCCGCAAAAGACGCGGGCGTGATGGCGGCCTCCTGGGCGCAATATCAGGCCCAGGACGCGCTGATCAAAACCTGCGAAAAAGCCGGCATCGAGCTGACGCTGTTCCACGGTCGCGGTGGTTCCATTGGCCGCGGCGGCGCGCCTGCGCATGCCGCGCTGCTTTCTCAACCGCCAGGCAGCCTGAAAGGTGGCCTACGCGTGACGGAACAAGGGGAGATGATCCGCTTTAAGTACGGTCTGCCGGAAGTCACCATCAGCAGCCTGTCGCTTTATACCGCAGCCATCCTGGAGGCCAACCTGTTACCGCCGCCAGAGCCGAAGGATAACTGGCGTCATATCATGGATGAGCTTTCTGATATCTCGTGTGAGCTCTACCGTGGATATGTACGTGAAAACAAGGACTTCGTCCCTTACTTCCGCTCCGCAACCCCAGAGCAGGAACTGGGTAAATTGCCGCTCGGCTCACGTCCGGCAAAACGTCGCCCGACTGGTGGGGTAGAGTCTCTGCGCGCCATTCCGTGGATCTTTGCCTGGACGCAAAACCGCCTGATGCTCCCGGCATGGCTGGGTGCTGGTACCGCGCTGCAAAAAGTGGTGGAAGACGGTAAGCAAAGCGAACTCGAAGCAATGTGCCGCGACTGGCCATTCTTCTCCACACGTCTTGGCATGCTGGAAATGGTTTTCGCTAAAGCAGACCTGTGGCTGGCTGAATACTACGATCAACGTCTGGTCAAAAAAGAGTTGTGGCCGCTCGGCGAAGAACTGCGTCAGCGCCTGGAAGCAGATATCGACGTCGTGCTGGCGATTGCCAATGACTCACATTTGATGGCCGACCTGCCGTGGATTGCCGAGTCTATCCAGTTAAGGAATGTTTATACCGATCCGCTGAACGTTTTACAGGCAGAGCTGTTACACCGCTCGCGCCTGGCGGAAGAGCAAGGCAAGGCGCCGGACCCACGCGTTGAACAAGCGCTGATGGTGACCATCGCAGGTGTTGCTGCCGGTATGCGCAATACGGGCTAACGCCCCCCTCCCGTCGCCTTCGTGCTATTGCGCGAAGGCGACATCAAAAATCGCTGTTATAACTGCTTCATTTTCAATATATTCCCGCCTGTATATATTTACTCAATGAATATATAAACAACAGAACACGATACTAACATCGTGATGCTTCACTTCCTCTTAAGGTTTAGCCGCTACTCTTGGCGCTACGATTAAAGACAGGCTCACACTATGCAATCCTTACAACCCCAGTCTAAACCTGCATTTAGCTGGAAAGCCCTGGGTTGGGCGCTCCTCTATTTTTGGTTTTTTTCCTCATTACTGCAGGCCGTTATCTATTTTAGCGGCTACAGCGGATCTACCGGTTTACGCGACTCCTTGCTGTTCAGTTCGCTATGGCTGATCCCTGTATTCCTGTTTCCAAACCGTATCCGCGCGATCGCTGCCGTTATTGGCGTCATGCTATGGGCGGCCTCGCTGGCGGCTCTGAGCTATTACGTCATTTATGGACAAGAGTTCTCGCAAAGCGTTCTGTACGTAATGTTTGAAACCAATGCGAACGAAGCCAGCGAATATCTGAGCCAATATTTCAGCCTGAAAATTGTGTTAATCGCGCTGGCGTATACGGCAATGGCGATTCTGCTGTGGACGCGTCTGCGCCCTGTTCATATTCCATCGCCCTGGCGCTATCTGGTGTCTTTCGCACTGTTATATGGCTTGATTCTGCACCCAATGGCGGTTAACACGTTCATCAAACATAAACCGTTTGAAAAAACGCTGGATGGTCTCGCTTCGCGGATGGAGCCCGCCGCACCGTGGCAATTTATCTCCGGTTATTATCAGTATCGCCAGCAGTTAACCGCACTGAATAGCCTGCTGAATGAAAACAATGCCCTGCCGCCGCTGGCCAACTTTAAAGACAACTCCGGTGATGCGCCGCGTACGCTGGTACTGGTGATTGGCGAGTCAACGCAACGTGGCCGCATGAGCCTGTACGGTTACCCACGCGAAACAACGCCGGAACTGGATGCGCTGCATAAATCCGATCCTAACTTCACCGTGTTCAATAATGTCGTGACCTCACGTCCGTACACCATTGAAATCCTGCAGCAGGCGTTGACCTTTGCTAACGAGAAGAACCCGGATCTGTATCTGACTCAGCCGTCCCTGATGAACATGATGAAACAGGCGGGTTATAAAACCTTCTGGATCACCAATCAGCAGACAATGACTGCCCGCAACACCATGCTGACGGTGTTCTCGAAGCAGACAGATAAGCAGTTCTATATGAACCAGCAGCGTACGCAAAGTGCGCGCGAATACGACAGCAATGTGCTGGCGCCATTTAAAGAAGTCCTGGCCGACCCGGCACCGAAAAAATTCATCATCGTTCACCTGCTGGGTACCCATATTAAGTACAAATTCCGTTATCCGGATGGTCAGGGCAAGTTCGACAACAATATCGACAACGTTCCCGCTGGTCTGGGTAATGATGAGCTGGAAGCCTACAACGATTACGACAGCGCGAATGTCTACAATGACCACATCATTGCCAGCCTGATCAAAGACTACAAAGCGACCGATCCGAACGGTTTCCTGCTGTATTTCTCCGATCACGGTGAAGAGGTGTACGACACGCCGCCGCATAAAACGCAGGGCCGTAATGAAGACAACCCGACGCGCCATATGTATACGGTGCCGTTCTTACTGTGGACCTCGGAAAAATGGCAGGCCGCGCATCCCCGGGACTTCTCACAGGATGTGAATCGTAAATACAGCAGCTCAGAGCTAATCCATACCTGGTCTGATTTAGCAGGCTTCACTTACGATGGCTTCGATCCAACACGTTCCATTACCAGCCCGCAGTTTAAAGAGACGACTCGCTGGATTGGCAATCCATACAAGAAGAATGCCCTGATTGATTACGATACCTTGCCTTACGGCGATCAAATCGGTAATCAATAATCCCACACAGGCCACTCTTTAAGAGTGGCCTTTTTTTATGATGGCGGTTACTGTTCTCCCTGTCTGCTGCCTGCAAGGGATTAACATGTATCACGACATCAGCCATCTTCTCGCCCGTCTGATTAACGGCCCCACACCGCTGCGCCAGATTTATTTTGCCAGTACCAGTAGCCCAACGCCGGAACTGGCATATCAGGTTGATTTTCCCCGGCTGGAGATTGTGCTGGAAGGTGAGTTCACCGATAACGGCGTTGCAGGCGCTCCCGCGACGTTACTCCCTGGCGATGTACTGTTTGTTCCGGCTAGCGGCTGGAACTTCCCCCAGTGGCACACACCGGTGACCACACTCAGCATCCTGTTCGGCAAACAGCAATTGGGTTTCAACGTCGTTCAGTGGGACGGCAAGCAATATCAAAACCTCGCCAAGCTGCATGTCGCACGGCGTGGACCGCGTATTGGCTCTTTCCTGCTACAAACGCTTAATGAAATACAGATGCAGCCGCAGGAGCAGCAAACGGCCAGACTGATCGTCGCGAGCTTACTGAGCCACTGCCGCGATCTGCTCGGCAGCCAGATCCAGACCGCGTCGCGCAGTCAGGCGCTGTTCGAAGCCATTCGCGACTATATTGACGAGCGCTACGCTTCGCCGCTTACCCGGGAATCAGTCGCGCAAGCGTTCTACATCTCGCCCAATTACCTCTCCCACCTGTTTCAAAAAACGGGCGCAATCGGTTTTAACGAATACCTGAACCACACGCGACTTGAACACGCGAAGACGCTGCTGAAGGGTTACGAGCTGAAGATCAAAGAAGTGGCGCACGCCAGTGGGTTTGTTGACAGCAACTACTTCTGCCGCCTGTTTCGCAAGAATACCGAACGTTCGCCCTCAGAATATCGCCGGCAATATCACAGCCAGTTGACGGAGAAAGCGATCCGCCAGCAATAAAGAAGATAAAAACAACATTAACTGGATTTTTGTAATATCAAAAGCTAACTCACCATCCCCATCACCGCAATAAACCCTACCCATAACTGACATGTGAAGTAAGTCTCACTTTTATAGACACATTACATTTATCCAGCTTTTGACAGATTTGTCAGATAGCGCGATGCGGCGAAACGCTCTTATCCTGTGCACAACAACGCATTCCGGCAACGGGCTGCTCACGCAAAATTAAGAGGGTGTTTTGTATGGAACTTTACCTTGATACCGCCAACGTCGCGGAAGTTGAACGTCTGGCCCGCATCTTCCCTATCGCGGGTGTCACCACCAACCCAAGCATTGTGGCGGCAAGCAAAGAATCCATCTGGGATGTGCTGCCGCGCCTACAAAACGCCATTGGCGAAGAGGGCATTCTTTTTGCCCAAACCATGAGCCGCGACGCGCAGGGGATGGTGGAAGAAGCCAAACGTCTGAGCAATGCCGTACCGGGTATCGTGGTGAAAATTCCCGTTACTGCTGAAGGTCTGGCCGCCATCAAGTTACTGAAAAAAGAGGGTATCACCACCCTGGGAACCGCCGTGTACAGTGCTTCGCAAGGTCTACTGGCCGCGCTGGCTGGCGCAAAATATATCGCGCCATATGTTAACCGCATTGACGCTCAGGGTGGCGACGGGATCCGCACGGTACAGGAACTGCAAACGCTACTGGAGCTACATGCGCCAAACAGCATGGTACTGGCGGCCAGCTTTAAAACCCCGCGTCAGGCGCTGGATTGCTTACTGGCAGGATGTGAAGCAATCACCCTGCCCTTAGATGTAGCGCAACAAATGCTCAATACCCCTGCGGTAGAGTCAGCAATAGAGAAGTTTGAGCAGGACTGGAACAACGCATTTGGTCACATCAACCTGTGAGGGAAATAAAGTATGGATCGCATTATTCAATCACCTGGTAAGTACATCCAGGGTGCCGATGTTATTACCCGTCTTGGCAGCTACCTCAAACCACTGGCAGCACGCTGGCTGGTCGTTGGGGACAAGTTTGTCTTAGGCTTCGCACAATCCGCGCTGGAAAAAAGCTTCCAGGATGCCGGACTGGCGCTGGAGATCGCGCCTTTTGGCGGTGAATGTTCGCAAAACGAAATCGACCGTTTGCGCGGCGTGGCGGAAAAAGCGCAGTGTGGCGCAGTACTTGGTATTGGCGGCGGGAAAACGCTGGATACCGCCAAAGCGCTGGCGCATTTTATGGGCGTGCCTGTCGCCATTGCGCCAACCATCGCCTCTACCGATGCACCGTGCAGCGCCCTGTCCGTCATTTACACCGATGCGGGTGAATTCGATCGCTATCTGCTACTGCCGAACAACCCGGACAGGGTCATTGTTGATACTAAAATTGTTGCGGGCGCACCGGCACGTCTGTTAGCCGCAGGCATCGGCGATGCGTTGGCGACCTGGTTCGAAGCGCGTGCCTGTTCACGCAGCGGCGCAACTACCATGGCGGGCGGTCAGTGCACCCAGGCGGCGCTGGCACTGGCTGAGCTGTGCTTTAATACACTGATAGAAGAAGGTGAAAAAGCGATGCTGGCAGCCGAGCAGCACGTGGTTACGCCTGCGCTGGAGCGCGTTATTGAAGCCAATACCTATCTTAGCGGCGTCGGTTTTGAAAGCGGTGGTCTGGCAGCGGCTCACGCCATTCATAACGGCCTGACGGCGATCCCGGATGCGCATCATTACTACCACGGCGAGAAAGTGGCGTTTGGTACGCTAACGCAGTTGGTGCTGGAAAACGCGCCGGTCGATGAAATCGAAACCGTGGCGGCACTCTGTCATTCCGTTGGGTTGCCGATTACCCTGGCGCAACTGGATATCAAACAGGATATCCCGGCGAAAATGCGCATTGTGGCAGAGGCTGCCTGTGCTGAAGGCGAAACCATCCACAACATGCCTGGCGGCGCAACGCCGGACCAGGTGTATGCCGCATTGCTGGTCGCTGACCAGTATGGGCAGCGTTATCTGCAAGAGTGGGAATAACCTGCCAATAAAAAATCCCCGCAATTGCGTAACACCGATCGGTTAAGCAAAATGATCGGTTGAACGATCCGGCGGGTAGACGACAATAGCCTCATCAATTCTCTGATGGGGCTTTTTTATGCTTTCGACCTGGCTTGACGA
>NZ_VDAY01000037.1:0-20866 GCF_019584005.1 Citrobacter sp. EC_71 | reverse complement strand
TTATCTTCTCCGGCTATAGCGCCGTACCGAACTACGACAACATGTTTGCCGGGTCGAACTTCGACGCGGAAGACTTCGATGATTACAACATTCTGCAACGCGATCTGATGGTTGATGGTGGTCTGCGTCCTGTAACCGAAGAAGAAACCATCGCCATCCGCAACAAGGCGGCACGCGCCATTCAGGCAGTGTTCCGCGAACTGGGCCTGCCGCTGATTAGCGATGAAGAAGTCGAAGCTGCTACTTATGCTCACGGCAGCAAAGATATGCCCGCGCGCAATGTGGTGGAAGATCTGGCCGCCGTGGAAGAGATGATGAAGCGCAATATCACCGGGCTGGATATCGTCGGCGCACTAAGCCGTAGCGGTTTCGAAGATATCGCCAGTAACATCCTCAATATGCTGAGACAGCGTGTTACCGGTGATTACCTGCAAACGTCGGCTATTCTGGATCGCCAGTTCGACGTCGTCAGCGCCGTCAACGACATCAATGATTATCAGGGACCTGGTACCGGCTATCGCATCAGTGCCGAACGCTGGGCGGAAATTAAAAATATTGCGGGCGTGGTTCAGCCCGGCTCGATCGAATAAGGCGGTACACAGTGGAATGCACAACTGAACGTAAGCCGGTTTTCATCTTACAGGTGAGCGAAGGCGAGGCGGCTAAAGCGGACGAACGCGTGGATGAAGTCGTGATAGGCGTCGGCCCGGCCTTTGATAAGTATCAGCATAAAACCTTGATTGATATGCCGCACAACGCGATTTTGAAAGAGCTGGTTGCTGGCATCGAAGAAGAGGGGCTGCATGCGCGAGTAGTGAGGATCCTGCGCACCTCAGATGTTTCTTTTATGGCATGGGATGCGGCAAATCTCAGCGGCTCAGGCATTGGGATTGGTATCCAGTCGAAAGGAACCACGGTGATTCATCAGCGCGATCTGCTGCCGCTAAGTAACCTGGAACTGTTTTCTCAGGCTCCGCTGCTGACGCTGGAAACCTATCGTCAGATTGGTAAAAACGCCGCACGCTATGCACGCAAAGAGTCGCCTTCGCCGGTGCCAGTGGTCAATGACCAGATGGTGCGCCCTAAATTTATGGCCAAGGCCGCGCTGTTTCACATCAAAGAAACCAAACACGTGGTGCAGGATGCTGCGCCTGTCACGTTGCATATTGCACTGGTAAGGGAATGACCATGAACGACAACATCATGACCGCGCAGGATTACCCATTAGCCACCCGCTGCCCGGAGAAAATCCGGACGCCTGGCGGCAAGCCGCTAACCGACATTACCCTTGAGAATGTGCTGGCGGGCCGCGTAGGGCCGCAGGATGTGCGTATTTCTCAGCAAACGCTGGAGTACCAGGCGCAGATTGCCGAGCAGATGCAGCGTCATGCCGTGGCGCGCAATTTTCGTCGTGCGGCAGAACTGATTGCGATCCCGGATGCCCGCATTCTGGAGATCTACAACGCACTGAGGCCGTTTCGTTCTTCGTTCGCCGAGTTGCAGGCCATTGCCGATGAACTGGAACACACCTGGCACGCCACGGTGAACGCCGGGTTTGTCCGCGAGTCGGCAGAGGTATACCAGCAGAGAAATAAGCTGCGTAAAGGCAGTCAGTGACGGAGGCAGCATGCCGTTAATTGCAGGGATCGATATCGGCAACGCCACCACTGAAGTGGCGTTGGCGCAGGATGGCCGGTTTATCGGCAGCGGGATTGTCGCCACGACCGGGATGAAAGGCACGCGGGAGAATATCGCCGGGGTGGTCGCGTCCCTGCAGCAGGCGCTGGATAAAACGCCGTGGTCGCTGCAGGACGTGGCAAAAATCTGCATCAACGAGGCCGCACCGGTGATTGGCGATGTGGCGATGGAAACCATCACTGAAACCATCATTACCGAATCAACGATGATTGGTCATAACCCGCAAACGCCCGGCGGCGTTGGCGTGGGCATGGGAACCACCATCGCCGTGGAGAAGTTGGCGGCGTTGAGCGAGGATCGATTTGCCCAGGGCTGGATACCGTTGGTGGGTGAGGAGATGGATTTCCTTGAGGCGGTTTGGTTTATCAATGAAGCGCTGGATCGCGGCGTCAACGTGGTGGCGGCCATCCTGAAAAAAGATGATGGCGTGCTGGTGAATAATCGCCTGCATCGGCCAATACCGGTGGTTGATGAAGTCACTCTACTGGAGAAGGTGCCGGAAGGCGTGCTGGCGGCGGTGGAAGTGGCGGCCCCGGGACAGGTGGTGCGGGTGCTGTCGAATCCTTACGGTATCGCAACCTTCTTTGCCCTGACCCCTGAGGAAACACAAACTATTGTCCCCATCGCCAGAGCGCTGATTGGCAACCGTTCCGCTGTGGTGCTGAAAACCCCGCAGGGAGATGTGCGATCAAGAGTGATCCCGGCGGGTAAGATCTTTATCCGTGGTGAAAAGCGTGGCGGTGAAGCCGACGTAGCGCAAGGCGCGCAGGCCATTATGCAGGCGATGAGCGCCTGCGCGCCCGTGTGTGATATTCGTGGTGAAGCAGGCACGCACGCAGGCGGCATGCTGGAGCGGGTGCGAAAGGTAATGGCGTCCCTGACCGGCCATGAGATGAGCGCGATATACATCCAGGATCTGCTGGCGGTGGATACGTTTATTCCGCGCAAGGTGCAGGGCGGGATGGCCGGCGAGTGCGCCATGGAAAATGCCGTCGGGATGGCGGCGATGGTGAAAGCGGACCGTCTGCAAATGCAGGTTATCGCCCGCGAACTGAGCGCCCGACTGCAGACCGAGGTGGTGGTGGGCGGCGTGGAGGCCAACATGGCCATCGCCGGGGCGTTAACCACTCCCGGCTGTGCGGCGCCGCTGGCGATCCTCGATCTCGGCGCCGGCTCGACGGATGCGGCGATCGTCAACGCGGAGGGGCAGATAACGGCGGTCCATCTCGCCGGGGCGGGGAATATGGTCAGCCTGTTGATTAAAACCGAGCTGGGCCTCGAGGATCTTTCGCTGGCGGAAGCGATAAAAAAATACCCGCTGGCCAAAGTGGAAAGCCTGTTCAGTATTCGTCACGAGAATGGCGCGGTGGAGTTCTTTCGGGAAGCCCTCAGCCCGGCGGTGTTCGCCAAAGTGGTGTACATCAAGGAGGGCGAACTGGTGCCGATCGATAACGCCAGCCCGCTGGAAAAAATTCGTCTCGTGCGCCGGCAGGCGAAAGAGAAAGTGTTTGTCACCAACTGCCTGCGCGCGCTGCGCCAGGTCTCACCCGGCGGTTCCATTCGCGATATCGCCTTTGTGGTGCTGGTGGGCGGCTCATCGCTGGACTTTGAGATCCCGCAGCTTATCACGGAAGCCTTGTCGCACTATGGCGTAGTCGCCGGGCAGGGCAATATTCGGGGAACAGAAGGGCCGCGCAATGCGGTCGCCACCGGGCTGCTACTGGCCGGTCAGGCGAATTAAACGGGCGCTCGCGCCAGCCTCTCTCTTTAACGTGCTATTTCAGGATGCCGATAATGAACCAGACTTCTACCTTAACCGGGCAGTGCGTGGCCGAGTTTCTTGGCACCGGATTGCTCATTTTCTTCGGCGCGGGCTGCGTCGCTGCGCTGCGGGTCGCCGGGGCCAGCTTTGGTCAGTGGGAGATCAGTATTATCTGGGGCCTTGGCGTCGCCATGGCCATCTACCTGACGGCCGGTGTCTCCGGCGCGCACCTTAATCCGGCGGTGACCATTGCCCTGTGGCTGTTCGCCTGTTTTGAACGCCGCAAGGTGCTGCCGTTTATTGTTGCCCAGACGGCCGGGGCCTTCTGCGCCGCCGCGCTGGTGTATGGGCTCTATCGCCAGCTGTTTCTCGATCTTGAACAGAGTCAGCATATCGTGCGCGGCACTGCCGCCAGCCTTAACCTGGCCGGGGTCTTTTCCACGTACCCGCATCCACATATCACTTTTATACAAGCGTTTGCCGTTGAGACCACCATCACGGCAATCCTGATGGCGATGATCATGGCCCTGACCGACGACGGCAACGGAATTCCGCGCGGGCCGCTGGCGCCGTTGCTGATTGGCTTGCTGATCGCCGTGATCGGCGCGTCGATGGGGCCGCTAACCGGCTTTGCGCTGAATCCGGCGCGCGACTTCGGCCCAAAACTGTTTACCAGTCTGGCCGGGTGGGGCTCGATCGCCTTTACCGGTGTGCTGGCGATCCCTTACTTTCTGGTGCCGCTGCTGGCGCCGGTGGTGGGGGCGATTATCGGGGCGTTTTTGTATCGCAAGCTTATCGGCCGCTTTCTGCCGTGCGAATGCGGTATCGATGAGTAAAGCGGGACCCGCCGCAGCGCGGCGGGTTTCCCCGGCCTGATGCCGGGGGGGTTATTTTTTGATGACCGCGCTGAGATCGCCAAGTTTAGCGGCGGGGTTCTTGTGGCACTCCTGCAGCATTTTCGGTACCGAAACGGTCTCGACTTCATGCCAGTCAACATAGTCGCCGCCGCTAAAGTCGGTGTTGCGATTCACTACCCAGAAGGCCACCGGGGTCATGCTTTTTGGGTTCATATCCATAAATTCCTGACAGGTCATATTCTGCGGCGTGGTTTCCTCAACCGCGAACGCCGGGCTGGTCATCAGACAGAATGTGGTAGCCGCCACGGTCAATACGAGTGCTTTAGGGAAGGTGCGAACAAGTCCCTGATATGAGATCATGTTTGTCATCTGGAGCCATGGAACAGGGTTCATTATGAGGCGATTGATTGAGCCAGAACTGGCAGAAAAGGCCGTACTGAAAATGGATGCCAATGGCTTTGAAGAATGCCTGTCTTTGTGCCAAAAGCTGCGTTCCGCATATGAACGTAGGGATGTTTATCTGGCGCACCAGCTAAACCTCACTCTGCGGCTGAAGCTTTACATATACGCCGGTCTGCCTGAGTTTTTCAAAATTGTAACCCAACTGTGGATTAACCTGTGGCCAACTCTGAGTTACACGTTCGAATCTGACTCGGAGGATAAATGGCCAATATTTTTCTCGTCGCTTGAACTCGCTCTTTCAAACAGGGATGCAGGGGCAGCAGCAGATGCCATTAGAGAGTCACTGGATAAGGGGTTGCGGATCTATCTCAGCTTGTTAACCGAGCAAGGTGAGTAAACCGGCTACTAGTAGCCGGTTCGGATTCAACGTTTGAGGGTTTGCATCATCAGGGAGGGTTTAGGAATTGGTTCTTTCTGCTCAGCAGGCTTATCCGAATCAATGATGGTTGTTGCTCGGATACCTGTGGCCTGGGTTTCCACTGGTGAAGAATTCCGTTCAACGGCAATGCCCAGCGTTTGCGACAGAATGTTGCTCAGGGTTTCGGCATTAAACGATGTCGTGGTTTGTGCGGCCAGCAAATTTATTAACCGAGGGTCGAGCTCATGCAAGGCAGACGCAATTACCAGTGCCTTACGGTAAAATTCCCCCCGGGATCGGCGGGGTAAGCGCTCCATAATATCAAGAGCTTTACCGTCTTCTGGATTATTGCCGGGGCGGAGCCAGACGAGTAAACGTTTATCTTCTTCCATCACATAACCTCGTTTAGACGCTTGCCATTGCTTTGACGAGCGCGAGCTGCGCGTCAGGCGCTTTGATGACATCCAGCTTAGGGAATAGTTCGACAATATGAGAATGGATGAGCTCAGCACCGCCCCCGGCCAGTATGATTTTGTGGACGCTGTTCTGACGACGTATATCAGCTGCAACAGCTTCGGCCAGATTTTTCGACTCAGAATCGATAACGTCAATGATGGCATCAATTTTAGAGTGATCATTGACCGCAGAAGCAATCAACGCTCTATCATGACGGTTTTTAATGATGATATCCGCAATGGCATAACTACTTGGAGACTGGGCATCCTGGAGCGCAGCCATAACAGCTTTTGTCACTCGTGAAACGCCAACATCGCTGTTGCCAAAGATATCAGATATGCCCTCCATTGCCCCCTGAATGATGGCCAGGTCTAGGGTTGTTCCCCCCAGATCGACAACCAGGGTTCGTGTAAGCTGCGTGGTTGTTTTAGGATCAATCAGATATTCAGCCGCAGGTACTGATTCAGGCATTACGTTAACTTTTACAACATGAAAAGTTTCGCCATTATTCAGGGTTATTGGGCCCATAACGTTGGCCTTTTTCTTTTCAATATTAGCTTCGTTCAACTGCGCATCGCTCGTGAAGAACATGGCCACCGGCAGTGTCACTGTAAGTTCAACATCCTGTGGCTCAAGACCGGAAGTCAAAAGGGCATGATGAATTGCTACGCGACTTACAGCGTCGAACTGGAAAGAGGTATGCGTTGTTGTAATTGCAGATGTTGAACCAATGTCGTGAGTAAATTTCCGCCCATCAATGAGATAGTTGTAGATAGTTTTACCACCAAATGCGAGTGGAGTAGCCCAGCCTTCGCGGAAGGCGTTCTGCGAAACATGAGTTTTGATTTCACCATTCTCAATCCAGGCAAGTTTTACGTTCGTTGAGCCGTCATCACAAGCGATGTTCATCATGGTATATACCTCATTAAAATGTTCAAAAGTATCAAAAATCTCTGCCATTTTAGATAGTAAGCCATCCTGAAGCAAGGAATGCGCACCTGTAGCGCACGTTTAATGTCCACAAAATGACTATGAAAAGTGAATTACGAGTGAGTAAAACAGGAACGATTCTATCGGATTGAAATCTGGCGGGGTAAACGAGAAAGAGGGATGTATACGTACATGCAGAGGTCGGTAGCCCTGGAACACCAACGGAAAAAGTAACAAACCACCCGAAAAATGAACCAGTGCCACCAGACTAAATTGTGACAATCGATAGCCAATACTGCAAGAGAACCTAAGAATAAAAGGTATCGCTATATGACAGCTCAGTCGGTAAAATCGAGGAAACCATGTCGGATCACCATTGTAGTTTCTGGTTAGTTCAATAATGAGGTATCCCCAATGACATCCATTCTGCTTACTTCTGATTCTGTTGATGGGTACACTTTTTGTATTTCTACTGATGGTAATGGATGTAAGCTGTCAGTCAGGCCAGAATACCGGCGCAATGGCACACAAACTTATGATGGCTGGTTTCCCAGATACTACTCAAAGCCTCAGTATGCTAAAGCAGCGTTAACAAGGTTCCTTGGAGAATCTGTTAACTGGTCACCACGGACGGGGCTCAGTTAGTCACAGGATACGTAACAGCCTGAGTCCGAGGATACCAACAAGTCAAGAGAACCCCCTGATAAACCCTTAACAATCAACACCTTACCTTGGTGCGCTTAATGAACCTTATGTTGAATTATGGTTAAGTAGTCGATTTTATGGTTGGAAGTGCCTGTTTGCAGTAAAATGCAGTTCATTACCTTTAACCACTGGAACTAGACATGGCTAATGAAGATCTCCCCTCTGGGTGCAAACGCTGTAAAGGATGCAATCAGGTTAAACCCTTCGAAGAATTCGGTAAGGAACTTAAGGGTAAGTTTGGCCTTAAAAGTAAATGCAAGTTGTGCATTAGCGATAAAAACAGAAATTATGCTGCCGGTTCCGGTGCAGGTGTAAAACTCCAAAACAATAAAAAATACCAGACCGAGCATAAGAGTGAACTGGCAGAAAAGATGAGAGTAAGACGGGCAAAGAAAAAATTTGGAGATAACTATGAAGCATATCTAGCATCTTTAGAAAGGATTAAAAACCTCTGATAATTACATAACAACCTTAGCCAATAAGACACAAAGATTATGTATTGTTGCTTTTATTTCAAAGCATCAACTTTATTGAAAAGTTACGCTATACACTGTGCAATTTATTATGCTGATTTAATTTGGTGATTATATGAGTTGTCATGACAGAGACATCAATAAGATCCTTCAATCATTCACTCACTTAATGGTTGAAGCAAAAAAAAGCATCTTTCATTCAAAATCAATGAAGGTTCAAGGTCTTCAGTTAGTAGATGAGTTATACATCCGTGCCCGGACGGGAAAAATGTCATACCTCGGTTCGTCGGTACTGGTAGTCGCAACCATTTCAGTGAAGACCCCAGGCAAAGGATTTTTCAGACAGTTACTCTCGAAATTAAAAGAAGCAGCTGAGACAAATAACTACATCTTAAAGGTTGAGAATGTCATCAGCACCGAACTTAGGGAGTTTCTTATCAGAGAGGGTTTTTCATTTCCTGGTGAACGGTGGATGTGCGGTTCCGGCTACTGGGCTCCATCATCACTTAGGCTTAATGACCAATTAAGCACCCTCCCCGTCTAATATGAGGCCGTAAATGTTCATAACCCCTGAAGTTGCTTATGTCTGCGAGCTGTTACATAAATATGATGTACTTCCACTCGAATGTGATGGTCATACTATGGTTGTAAGTTGCCTGCTAGATAGATTCTGTATACCGCACCAGCGCATCGTTGGAGAAGTAACGTTGGCTGGAACTGGCCAGATAATTCGACCTCATCTGTGGATAGAGTATGACGAATACATAATAGATTACCGCCTCCGCATGTGGGCAAGGAAAACCGAAGATAATGTTAGTCTAGTGCCTCATGGCATCTTTATCGAAGATAAAAGTCAGGCAATTTACACTGCTCAAAGAATTGCAAATAAAGCCATGATATCAGACTCGATAATTGATTTTATGACAGATGGGTTATGGACTAAGATTCTCCTAGAAATCCCTGGTAAAAAAAGAATTACATAAAGCAGGAGGATTAAGTTTGTTCATAAAGTTTTTCTTCACTGACACTCAAAGCAAAGATGTCTTTTTCCAAGCACCAATCTTAGAAAATATTTGCTTTTCTACTGACTCAAGTTGGTTCATTAAAAGATGATAGTTGAATCGCCACGGATAATCTAGACACTTCCGAGCCGTTGATAATACTGGTTTTCATATTCTGTCGGTGAAATCTGATCGCTAGAACCATGCCGACGCTTACTGTTATAAAACATTTCGATGTAATCAAAAATATCGCTGCGGGCTTCTTCCCGCGTTCCGTAGATCTTTTTCTTTATCCGTTCGCGTTTCAACAATTGGAAAAAGCTTTCTGCAACCGCATTATCATGGCAGTTACCGCGACGGCTCATGCTGCCCTCCAGGCCGTGTGATTTCAGGAACGACTGCCACTCATGGCTTGTGTACTGACTGCCCTGATCCGAATGAACCAGCACCTGTTTTTGGGGATTACGCCGCCATACAGCCATCAGCAGTGCGTTCAGGACAATGTCCTTTGCCATCCGGGATTGCATGGACCAGCCGATAATTTTGCGTGAGAACAGATCAACAACCACGGCAAGATACAGCCAGCCTTCGTGGGTTCTGAGTAGAGTAAGAGGCAGGGCGTAGTCGGACTATTTCCCTGCCTCTCCTCCCCGAACCGGACGTGCACCTTTCAGCGCATCCGGCTCTCCATTTAAATGCTGGCGAACGCCATTGCCACTTCTGTAAAGCGCGATGTATACGTGTTTCTGGTCTCCGTCCTCAGATAGGGATTGCCTTCGGGTAGCCGCCAGCGGAACAGCTTCTTGCCTTGCCCCACCAACCGGTACAGTATTTCGCCGCTGAGCTTGCCGTGATTGGTTTTACCAAATAAAACCCACGTTTTGCTCTGACCCGGTTTCGGTGATTTACACCACCACCTCATCAGGGAAGCGATACCTGTACGGTATTTGCGGGCCAGCCAGTGAGCCAGCTTCCAGAACACGACACGGTCGATATAACTGAAGACTTTGGCCTTAAAATCAACGAACTGATAGAACATGGCCCAGCCTTTCAGTTTTCGGTTGAGTTGTTCAGCCATATCGACTTTGCTTTCACTGTAGTTGCCTGATAACAGTGCTGTCAGCGATGCGGCGAAGTTTCTGGCTTTCTCCTGCGGGATCGTTGAGACCACTCGCATCTCGCCATAACGACTGCGTTTGCGAATGATCCTGTGCCCCAGAAAGATAAAGCCGTCATTAACATGGGTGATTTTAGTCTTATCCATGTTCAGCCTGAGTTTCAGACTGCCTTCGAGCACACCCCGACACTCCTCCCTGATGGCTTCCGCCTGTGCTTTGGTGCCTTTGACGATGAGGACAAAATCATCGGCATAGCGGCAGTACGCCACCGCGGGTTTCCACTGCCAGTTTTCTCTGACCGCCGTACTTCGGCCCCGTTGGATACTGTTATTCCAGTACCACCGATCTTTTCTGGCTTTCCCGCTCAGGTAGCGCTCATGCAGGTATTGATCGAACTCATTCAGCATGATGTTCGATAATAGCGGCGATATAACACCGCCCTGTGGCACACCTTCACTGGCCGCCCGAAAGAGACCGACATCGATATGTCCCGCCTTGATGGTTTTCCACAGCAGAGTCATGAAACGTGCGTCACTGATCCTGCGGCGTACAGCCTTCATCAGCAGTCGATGATGTACGGTGTCGAAGTAACTGGACAGGTCGCCTTCAATCACCCAGCGTCCCCGGGTTTCACCGCAGTCTGTGAGCTGTAATTTCACCGTGCGGATCGCGTGGTGGACACTGCGCTCAGGCCGGAAGCCATATGAGAGCGTATGAAAATCACTCTCCCATATCGGCTCCATCGCCATCAGCATGGCCCGCTGAACAATACGATCCCGCAACGCGGGGATACCCAGTGGTCGCAGTTTGCCGTTGCTTTTAGGGATGTAAACCCGTCTGGCGGGCAAGGGCTGGTAGTGGCCTGAGAGTAATTCATCCCTGAGGATTTGCAGTTCAACAGCCAGTCTGGCCTGTAGCATTGTTTTGTTCACGCCATCAACGCCGGGGGTATGCGCCCCCTTTGATGAAAGCGTGATCCGCGCCGCTTCAGCCAGCCATTCTGGTTGTGTTATCAGACGCAGCAGCCGTTGAATCCGTAGGGACGGATCGGTGGCTGCCCATGTGGCAAGCTTGCGTTGCATTTCGCTGATTATCAAAGGTCTTCACCTCGTTAGGTCAGTTAATTCACGTCGCAAACACATTCAAACTGCTTCCCTTCGCCATGTAATGGGCTTTCCCCATCGCGGACTACTACGGAAGCTCCGCCAGCCAGCGCGTCATCGGAGCCATGCCCCCTTAACATCCGTCGCTGACCTTCCCCGGTTTACCTGCCTGGACTCAGGCATACTGAGGAGGCTGCCCGTCGCACTCTTTATCCTTGCTTGCCGCAAGTTGGCAGAAGTCAGCAACGCAAGCGTGATAGACGCTGCTGCCCCGGTGTTTCGCATACATGTCAAAACACCTTCGACCGGCAGTGCTTACGTATCACTGCCAGTTCCTCCTGCACGGCCTGTCAGATCACGTAGGCCGTGGTGACGTTTTCAACCCACAGAGGCGGATTAACGGGTTCATGTTCTTCAGCCTTTCAGTACTTAACCTTGAGGATCATCTCGGCTTAGTGATCTCGCCTCAATCCCCGTTGTCAGCGGGTTACATCACCCTGCGGGCATGCCGCAGGTCACTGCCGCTCAGGTTCTCCACCGTCACACCCGGTGGGATTGTTGGGTTTCTCATCGTGAGTTACCGGTTCAATATTCCAGACAGACTCGCGGTTCATTTAAGCATCCATGCCCGCCCTGAACTCCGGGCACACTGTAGGTTATATCCGTTACCCAACGCTCATTCGGAGCATCCGGATTGAACTGTCGCTGGAGCCTGTTGGGCGACACGATACTGGCCTCGCCTTTACGTGCCCGCGGGCTCCGGTATCCGACCTGAGCCTTTATCCCGACACGTTTCATCAGTCGCCAGACTCTGTTCACTCCGCACTGTTGCCCGCTGTCCCGCAGATCCAGATGGATTTTACGATAACCATAGACGCATCCCGATTCCAGCCAGAACTGTTTAATCTGTCCTGTCAGTCTCAGGTCTGCCTGATGGCGTTGTGAATGCGGCTGCTGAAGCCAGGCGTAAAAACCACTGGGATGAACATCCAGCACCCGACAGAGCAGGCGAACAGGCCAGCAACAGGTGTTGTCACGGATAAAGGCGTACCTCAGTCGGACAGCTTTGCGAAGTACGCCGCTGTAGATTCAATTGGTCAACGCAACAGTTATGTGAAAACATGGGGTTGCGGAGGTTTTTTGAATGAGACGAACATTTACAGCAGAGGAAAAAGCCTCTGTTTTTGAACTATGGAAGAACGGAACAGGCTTCAGTGAAATAGCGAATATCCTGGGTTCAAAACCCGGAACGATCTTCACTATGTTAAGGGATACTGGCGGCATAAAACCCCATGAGCGTAAGCGGGCTGTAGCTCACCTGACACTGTCTGAGCGCGAGGAGATACGAGCTGGTTTGTCAGCCAAAATGAGCATTCGTGCGATAGCTACTGCGCTGAATCGCAGTCCTTCGACGATCTCACGTGAAGTTCAGCGTAATCGGGGCAGACGCTATTACAAAGCTGTTGATGCTAATAACCGAGCCAACAGAATGGCGAAAAGGCCAAAACCGTGCTTACTGGATCAAAATTTACCATTGCGAAAGCTTGTTCTGGAAAAGCTGGAGATGAAATGGTCTCCAGAGCAAATATCAGGATGGTTAAGGCGAACAAAACCACGTCAAAAAACGCTGCGAATATCACCTGAGACAATTTATAAAACGCTGTACTTTCGTAGCCGTGAAGCGCTACACCACCTGAATATACAGCATCTGCGACGGTCGCATAGCCTTCGCCATGGCAGGCGTCATACCCGCAAAGGCGAAAGAGGTACGATTAACATAGTGAACGGAACACCAATTCACGAACGTTCCCGAAATATCGATAACAGACGCTCTCTGGGGCATTGGGAGGGCGATTTAGTCTCAGGTACAAAAAACTCTCATATAGCCACACTTGTAGACCGAAAATCACGTTATACGATCGTCCTTAGACTCAGGGGCAAAGATTCTGTCTCAGTAAATCAGGCTCTTACCGACAAATTCCTGAGTTTACCGTCAGAACTCAGAAAATCACTGACATGGGACAGAGGAATGGAACTGGCCAGACATCTAGAATTTACTGTCAGCACCGGCGTTAAAGTTTACTTCTGCGATCCTCAGAGTCCTTGGCAGCGGGGAACAAATGAGAACACAAATGGGCTAATTCGGCAGTACTTTCCTAAAAAGACATGTCTTGCCCAATATACTCAACATGAACTAGATCTGGTTGCTGCTCAGCTAAACAACAGACCGAGAAAGACACTGAAGTTCAAAACACCGAAAGAGATAATTGAAAGGGGTGTTGCATTGACAGATTGAATCTACAGCGGCTTCCTGAGAAACTCCCGGTTCACACGCATAACTCGGGATCTTGCTGGAGAGAGTAACCCAGTGATTTTGCCCTTCGTTTAAGCCCGTCGAGTACGCGATTACGGTAGCGCTCTTCATAATAATCCGCGCCAGGATCGACATATTTCTGACCGTATTTAAGGGCATTGTAGAACAGTATTGCCAGTTTTCTTGCCGTTGCAGTGACTGCTTTTGCTTTCCCGATACGGGATGATAATCGACGATAAAAAGCACCCAGCGCTGTATCGCTCCGGCCAATTGTTGTGGCTGCCAGTCTTAGTGCAGCAGCAATTCGACTGGATGAACGCCGTGTTTTCGAGGACAGTACTTTTCCACCGGAGATCTTATTCCCCGGGGACAAACACAGCCACGAGGTAAAATGGCTCGCATCCGGCCAGCGATTCATGTCAGTACCGCATTCGGCAACGAATTTTAGTGCCAGATAAGGTCCGAACCCATGTATCTGTGTCAGGTCTGCTCCGGTAATTTTCCAGAGTAATGGCCTGACATCAAAGGTAAGCTGATTGGGCTGTTTTGTACGATGTCTGGCGGAGGGCAATACTCCTTCAGGCTCTTCAGTTCCGGTGCTGAGCTGCAATAATGAAGTTTCGATTTGATCATCACACTCACGGATTTTTTCCTGGTAAAAATCGAAAAATGCCACCGACTGTTCAAGTGCAAAAAGATGTTCAGGCTGCCAGTTCCCTGTCAGTGCCTGTTGAAGAACCTCTGGCGTCTTTTTACATCTGACATCACGATACTGGATCAATACTGAAGGATCGCGCTCACCACTGACAATAGCTCTGACGATTGAAAGACCGGTAACGCCAGTAATATCCGATACGGCATGATGCAATTGAACATTCATCTGCATCAACGCCTTCTGCATATGTTGGATATGAGCAGCCCGGTATTCAGTCAGGCGTTCCCGTTGTCTCAAATAAGACCTGAGTACGGAAATGTCGTGTTCAGGTCTGAAACTGGCCCGAAGAAGGCCAAATGAATGCAGCTTCTGCAGCCACTGTGCGTCATTGACATCAGTCTTGCGACCGGGAACATTTTTTGCGTCTCTAGCATTAACAAGGATCACATTGAAACCCGCAGCCTCAAGGATCTCAAAAGCAGGCAACCAGTAAACGCCAGTGGACTCCATGGCAATGGTCGTAATGTGACAGGTTTTGAGCCAGTCGGACATCCGATGAAGGTCGCCAGTGAAACTTTGAAAAGTTCTGACCGGCTCGGCGTCAGCATCCGGTGGAACGGCGACTACGTGGAATTCAGCGCCAATATCAACGCCCGCAGCATGAGGATGGATAACAGACATTCGGGAGGATTTTTTCATGGAAATCTCCTTGCTCATTTTTCGATGAACGAAGGAGGGGACGACGGAGAAATCACCTTCCTGAACGGGATCAAAGTCACCACTGCCGGATCCGCCACAGTCCCTGAACCATGTTTTTTTACGGGGTCATACCACCAAAAGGCCGACGGCTGCTTCCTTCGCTAAATTAGCCTGCCAACTTTTCCGGGGAGTTTCTGAGACTCAGGACGGGGTTTCACCCATGGACAGTTTTTTAATATGTCCCGTTCGTCGGTAACCCGTTTCAGCTCTTTCTGGAGACGGCGGATCTCGGCCTGAACATCTGACTGTTCTTTATTAGTGGAAGAATCCGGACCGTACTTCTTTATCCAGGCGTAAAGGCTGTGGGTGGTGATATCGAGACGTGTTGCAACGCTGGCAACAGAATAACCGCGATCAACAACCTGTTTGACTGCTTCAATTTTAAACTCTTCGGGATAACGCTTACTGCTCATGGGCACCTCTCTTTAAGCCATCTTAAATGACTCTGAGGTGTCTGTTAAACCCGTGGCGATTCAAGTCAGGAGTCTCAGCTCCAATGTTCCCTTCCCACTTTAGAATCAATTCACTTACCTTCCCTTTTAATGTTGCAAGGAGAACAAGCTGTTTCTTCGCGAATACAATCTCTTCCTGATGTATGTTTTTCTTTGCCATTGTAGTGTAGGTTCCATATCCATGTTGATTTATGTTAAGGATTACATTTTATTAACAATATTTTTATTGATTGTAAACACAAATCTCAATGGAATAGCATGAATTAAAGTCATCACGACCATTTTACCTAGTAGTATCAGCATGATAGTAAGTGAAATCAGATTATAAAAAGCAGATAGTCATATCGAACAAAAAGATAATTGAAATAAAACAAAAAACCATCACTGTTAAGTGATGGTTAATGATTTCAATATGGAATTATTTAGTAATCAAACAAAATAACCAGGATTATTAATCAGATCACTTTGTTGAGTACTATGTGCCATTTCAACAAATTCAGACACGCTTGTAATTTCATTGAGTGTGGTGATTGCGAATAATCGAAAAGAAAACTCTTTATTACCTTTTCTTGGGTAGATGTTCAGGAAAAAATTCAACTTTTGACCAACCGGACACATACTTGAAACCGCAGCATAAGATTGTGTCTGTCTGAGGTACTGAGTGAGGAATTGAGCAAGATCAACACCCTCATCAGACGTTAACGACCTGGATGTCTGAACCTTTAATAACCTTACAAGGTTATCTATGGCGGTCTGAATAGGAAGAAGTTCTATCTGAGGAACCTTCAAAAAATCAGCTATGATAATACCAAGTAACTGGCTCTGATCGTTCATGAAATTATGGATATAAAGAAAGTGTGAGTCACCGAATCTTTCAGCAGAATCATACTTAAAATTCCATTCATTCAATACTGCACTGTACTTCATTTTATTCATGGTTAGCTCCTCTTTATATAAAAAAAGATTAACGCAACATTCATCGGTGACGAAATTCTAAGACCCGTTAATTTCGCCCCCTATTGGGGTCATAAAAAATTGTCACGCTACGGCCTGTCTGGCAGAATCCCCTGAAACCGATTTGCGATAAGTAACCCTGATGAAAAACCTCATTAATGATGTTGCGACTGAAGCACGGGCATTACTGAACGGTATCCTCGCTGACTGTGATACCGATGACACAACGGGCACATGCCTATTTGCCAGTCTGCTATTAGCTCGTCTGGCACATAGCAAAGGGTTATCAGCTGTGATTAGAGGTGGCGATGGGAAATCTGACGGCGGGTTATTCACTATGTATGGCGGGTTCGGTCATTACTGGTGTGAGATCTCCAACAACGATGAATTCCATATTGTTGATATATCGGCAGATCAATTTGGCTTCGAAGGAGTTATCGTTAAGAACATCAAAGAGGTAGAAGGCTGGCCACGTTACATCCCTGGAAACCAGGATGTCGTAAATGCTGGAGTTGAGGAGCTCTTCAACCACGGATACTAAATGGTCGAGTCTAAGTGCGATTTATACACCTCAAAACGCCCCCATTCTCGATTCAAGAATTATTGATTTACAAGTAATATCAGAAATATTTAGTTCACTCTAAGGCAAGTGAATGAAGAAGAAATTACCGTCATGGTCACCAGCTGAAGATCTGAAGCTTATAAAAGGGCTTAAGGATGGTTACTCATTTGCAGCGCTTACGTCCATTCTTGGATACAATGAAAGGATAATCCAGTTAAGATGTATCGAGTTGGATTTATACCTTCTCATAAGAGAAAATCTCTCCGAGCCTAACGAAATTACCCTCAAGCCTAACTCTTCAATCAGAGTGCCACCGGCTGAACCAGCTTCAGGTATAACTCTTAAAACCCTGCTAGATAATGGATGGGTAGCACACTGCATAAATGGTGAAAATGTTCTGTACTCTCCAGAATGGTGGCGAACAAGAAACACAAGCCTGTTAGTACCCGAAGATGAGGATACTGATCAGCTACATAAGAAAACATCTTCACACCTCATTACCGGTAAACCGTGGACTCCTGACGATACTCGGGTCTTACTTAAGGCGATACAACATGGTATCAGTAAAACGGCACTTGCCGAGCTTACCTTAAGAAGCCATCAATCCACTCTTCAGCAACTTATAGAGCTTGGAATGATTACCGTGGGCGCTGAAGACGATTCATCTAGTACGGTTATATGGTTAAATAAAAAAATAAGTTCTGCGAAATTATCAAAAAAACGTTTTCTTGATGTCCTGCCACTAATCGAATTCGGCTGGCACATTGATGGATTCGACCTTACCGCCCCAGATTGGTGGAGCAAGCATATAGTGCTTAATGAAATTATCTATGAAACCGTACCAGATAAAACCATTTCAAATTACCCGGCCAGAACTGACATTGATTGTGATAGTGAAAAACCACAACAAATTAAGGAAAGATCAGTGCCTGAACGGAACCAAAGAGAACCACAAAAACCAGCCAAATGGGTATGTGGAAACTATAAGTTTTTAATTACACTTCTATCTGAGCATCGTTCAATAGAAGTGATTGCCAAGAAAATGAATAGGACAGATGGCGCGATTAGGTCACGTCTACAGCATATCGGTATAACGCGTTACGAGAAACCAACAAAACCTGGTGAAAAAGGAAGTGTCATTAAAGCTACATCAATTTCTACAGATATCTTCAGAAACCAGCCATTTTTTGTGAAGAGATTACTCATAGATGCCGGATGGTCTGAAAAAAACAATGAATTGCATTGCCCGGTCTGGTGGAGCAATTATCCACACAACGTTTAACGGGCTTAGTCACGAACTCTACCCTGGAGAACTATATGTTTGATTATTTTAACAGACCATTTGACACTTTCGACTGGGCGCTGATTATAGGATGCGGAATCCTTTTTGTCGGGCACTTTATCTGGAAAATCTTCTTCAGCGATGAAGGCCGTAGGAAAATTGATAATGAAGCGCCGCCTCCAATCATGACTCAGAAAGTAGATGATGAAACGGATGGTAAATAAGCACACAAAAATAAAACGCCCTTAAGGGCGTTTTATTTTATTTCGACAGATATTTAATATTAGACTCTATCAAATAAGTAAGCCTACGGCCATTTCTAACCGTCAGCAGTATAATCACCACAAAAATTACGGCAAGTATAAAAAATATTAGAGCAGTACTTTTTATAATATATTTAATATAATTGGATTTAAGATCATTTCCCGACTTCCAAGCAGAAAGAGGATTTGAAGCAAGCGCACCAGACTTGTAACCAATGTCATAAATATGGTAATCAATAGCTTTATAAAGTTGTGAATCAAACAGTGTGTTTTTGTCTTTGACACTATCCTCTTTATATTCAGGCATTAACAAAACCAAGTTTCCAAGATGATTTTTATAATTGCTATCAGATACTTTTTCAGCAGTAATTATTACACCTCTGAGTAACAGGCCATCGATATCTCCCAGTTTTTTTGCAGTAGCTGGTTTAGGATCTGCAAGTGCTTTTTCAACTGACTTTCTTAGTAAACTCCCTCTGTCTCCATAGATTTCATACAAAGAGTCCAAGTCTCCAGTTTTCATAGCAGTACTTATTTTGTCGGTATTTTATTTATAATTATGAGGCTCATCACCAAATGCAGCAATAAATAAATTAAACCCTACAAACAATACTATGCAACTTGTCATTATCTCAAGTTGTAAACCATTCCCATTAATAATTGCCCCTAGTATTACAATCAATATACATACACCCACACCAACTCTTCCATATATGGAAATAAATGATCCTATCGTATCAAAAGCATTTTCAGGAACTAACTCATTGGAGCGTAGAATGTTGAATATATCGTCAGAAACCTGTTTGACTTGCTCATCTACTGGCATGTCTGATGGAATACAAAACCATAATATTAGAAATATAATAGCGAAGATTAGAGATATAGCTAAGGTAAAATATATAGCTCTATCACGCTTCCGTCTAATAGCATTCTCAACATCATCATATGGATTACTTTGTCTGATTCTAGCCATAGCACATCCTCTAAATTTAACTATTATTTGGAAGACAGTTCTTTTGCTACCATAAAACGCTTCTCCTTCCATTGCGCTGCGCGAGCTTCAAGCTGGGTATGTTGCGTCTTGGCTCGGTCGTGGATTTTTTTAATTTCTCGACCGGCCTCATTGATCTGGTTTGATATGTAATCAATTGTCTCAACATCATATACAGTACGATTAGCTGTTTTGGCTACACGAATACTGCTCTCTTTTACTAACAAAGCTTGACGTCTGGCTTGTTGATTTACAGAATCACCAATTGCCTGAATCAGTAATGAGCTTTTATCACTCCTTTCGGCCTGGTCAATAATAAGATGGCTGCGTTTAGAAGATGGTATCGTTACTTTAATAATAGTTTCAAACTGGTCTACCATCGAGAGGTTATTGAACTTCATCATTTTCATCATCTTTAGGTCTTCAAATGCCTTTTGTTGTTCCGTGATCATGTCATTTCGACGTTTTGTTATGAGGGCGATTTGATGTTCAATATTCATTGCTTCCATGCTCAGCATGGTATTATCAGGCTGATTTTTTAGTTCCTTACGAATAGAAGCCTGAACTGTTTGTAACTTCTCCAGAATGTAATAGGCAGCTACAATGTTAACCCCTGTATTTTTTACACTAGTTAAAGCTTGGTCATACATTCCATCAATATTTTTATTCATTTCAAACAACCCCTCCGATATGCTTTCGATATCCGAGGTTAAAATATCGATTTGTCCTTTAACTGAATCAAATCTTGACATTGCACTAAAATGAAGACCGATGGCTTTCATTATGAAAGGCCCAACATACGGTATCCGTGACAGTTTCTTTTGAAGATAACTTGGTTCGACTGCATTACTGACTTCACGAGCCAGTGCAACAATCTCATTCAGAGTCTCTCCCTTCTTGCCCTGAGATGATGAGCTGACGCTGAGAAGGAGGTTATCAAGATAATTAATATCAGTAGTGTCCTCCAATCGTCCAAAGTTATGCGCGGCATCAATATCACCAATCTGGAAAGATCTGACTGCATCTTTTATTGATGATTCCATACTTACATCAACAGCATATTTATCAAATTCCTTAGCCACTTTGACATCTAATATATCAATACTATTTATGATCTTCATGTTATCTCACCTTATGTTCTTATTTAATTTATTGACCAGCTTCTTGAATTTTTCATGAGCCACTTCATCAATACCACTACAAACACCACTGGCGTTGATGTTCTTAGCCTGCCCTTCCCACATAGGTAATAAATTATCTTTAATATCTCGAAGGCTATCTTTTACATCGACAGCTGTTTCATAGCTCATTTGTGCTTGAACCTGACTTAGTTTTAAACCAACAAGAACTCCCTGAAAGTTATTAACTCTTATCCGTAGCCTGTTAATTGCCATATATTCATTGCTTGTGACACTATAGTCACACTCGTTCTTATTTTTCAGATATGACTCAACAACATCTATGAAAACCTCTAGCTGATGAATATCTTGCGCATAGATTGCCTCCAAACCCTTCGTGATTTCAGCATGAGCGGTTAGCATTTTGAAATGATCAGGTATCCGTTCGCATAGTTTCATAACTACTTTGTTATAAATATCTAAATAGCTGCGCGGAATAGTAGATCACTGAAAGGGAACTCAGCCCGGATTGTGCGATCTGATCAATCGCCAAACCAACCAAAATCACCAACCGGACTGAGCGATGCCGATCA
>NZ_VDAY01000036.1:0-22878 GCF_019584005.1 Citrobacter sp. EC_71 | reverse complement strand
AGCGGTGTTTATAACAAAACGCCCCCGACCATCAAGGCCGAGGGCGGTCAAGATATCAAAAACCCACTATCCGATAAAACGCAGTACTGCTCCGCTTAAGTGAACAGTATTGCGCCATTGGCGGGCCTTTTTATTTGTGCAGAGCACCAGCCAGCCAACGGGAAAACTCACGCATTGCAGATGTCTCAGGTCGGGATTGCAAACGCGTTATCCAATAGCTCCCCAGATCAATCTGCGTTAGAAACGGCTGAACGACACGTTCACTACCAAGCAAATGTGTGAACATTCTTACCGGGGCAATCGCCACTCCGATCCCTGCCTGCGCGGCCTCCAGCATTGTGACGGAAGAATCAAACACCACCACGTTGTGCGTCGGTGACGGAGGCGCTTCTCCGGCGGCCTGCATCCAAAGCGTCCATTCATCTCGCCGATAAGATCGTAATAGCGGGAATTTCAGGAGGTCTGCAGGTACCTTGATCTGTGCGGCTAATTCTGGCGAGCAAAGCGGGGACATCAGCGCGCTACACAAATATTGTGCGTCGGTATCATGCCAGGCTCCTCCCCCGTAACGAATGGTATAGTCCAGTCCCTCAGCGGCGGGATCCACGCGGTTATTGTGGGTGGAAATATGCAAATCAATATGCGGATAGTTACGCTTAAAGTCGCTGAGTCGAGGAAAAAGACAACCGATCGCAAAGGTCCCCACTACCCCGATTTTAAGTTTTTCCTGGGTTTGTTTAGTGGCAAAACGATCCAGCATCCCCGCCATACGATCGAAAGAATCATTAAGTACAGGTAACAGACTTTCCCCTTCTGTCGTCAGCATCAACCCACGAGAGCCGCGCACAAAAAGCTGACAATTTAGCTGCTGTTCCAGCGCTTTGACATGCTGGCTGATGGCAGAGTGCGTTACGTTGAGCTCAATTGCTGCGCGGGTAAAGCTAAGGTGTCTCGCCGCGGCTTCAAAAGCCCGCAGCGAGTTAAGGGGGATATAGCTACGCGTCATCATCTGGCCTGTTAGAAAAACTTATATCTGCTGCTAAATTTAACCGTTTGTCAACACACTGCAAATCAAACAAACTGATTGCGTCTGACGGGCCCGGACACCCTTTTGCTTTTTATTACGGAACTGATTTCATGATGAAAAAATCGTTATGCTGCGCGTTGCTGCTGACAGCCTCTGTCTCAACGTTTGCCGCCGAAAAAACAGAACAACAGATTGCCGATATCGTAAACCGCACCATCACACCGCTGATGCAAGAACAGGCTATTCCGGGTATGGCCGTGGCAATTATCTACCAGGGAAAACCTTATTACTTTACCTGGGGTAAAGCCGATATCGCCAAAAACCGTCCTGTCACCCAGCAAACGCTGTTTGAACTAGGCTCAGTCAGTAAGACGTTCAACGGTGTGCTGGGCGGCGATGCTATCGCCCGTGGTGAAATTAAGCTCAGCGATCCGGTCACCCAATACTGGCCCGAATTAACTGGCAAACAATGGCAGGGTATCAGCCTGCTGCACCTGGCCACCTATACGGCGGGTGGTCTGCCGCTTCAGGTACCTGACGACGTTACAGATAAAGCGGCATTACTGCGCTTTTATCAAAACTGGCAGCCGCAATGGGCCGCGGGTGCTAAACGTCTCTATGCTAACTCCAGTATTGGTCTGTTTGGCGCATTGGCGGTGAAACCTTCAGGAATGCGCTATGAAGAGGCGATGACCAAACGCGTCCTGCAACCATTAAAACTGACGCATACCTGGATTACGGTTCCGCAGAGCGAACAAAAGGATTATGCCTGGGGCTATCGCGAAGGAAGGCCCGTGCATGTATCTCCGGGGCAGCTTGATGCCGAAGCCTATGGGGTAAAATCCAGTCTTGTCGATATGACCCGCTGGGTTCAGGCCAACATGGACGCCAGCCAGGTACAAGAGAAAACGCTGCGACAGGGAATTGAAATCGCGCAGGCTCGTTACTGGCGTATTGGCGATATGTACCAGGGATTAGGCTGGGAGATGCTGAACTGGCCGGTGAATGCCGACTCGATAATCAACGGTAGCGACAGTAAAGTCGCGTTAGCGGCGCTTCCCGCCGTTGAGGTCAATCCGCCAGCCCCGGCCGTGAAGGCCTCATGGGTGCATAAAACCGGCTCCACTGGCGGATTTGGCAGCTACGTTGCTTTCGTTCCAGAAAAAAATCTTGGCATCGTTATGCTGGCAAACAAAAGCTATCCAAATCCTGCTCGCGTCGATGCAGCCTGGCGCATTCTTGAAAAATTGCAGTAACTGACGACGAGGTCCGCTATAGCGGACCTCGTTTCTTCCTCTTCTTTTTCCTGCTGTCATCTACACTTAACAAAAAAACAGCAAGGAAAATCTTATGCGTATTCTGCCCGTCGTTGCTGCAGTTACCGCTGCATTTCTGGTTGTCGCCTGCAGTACCCCTACACCGCCAAAAGGCGTTACCGTTGTGAATAACTTTGACGCTAAACGCTATCTTGGTACCTGGTATGAAATTGCACGTTTAGACCATCGATTCGAACGTGGACTGGAAAAAGTGACCGCAACGTATAGCTTGCGCGACGACGGCGGTATCAACGTGATCAATAAGGGCTATAACCCGGACAGAGAGATGTGGCAAAAAACGGAGGGTAAAGCCTATTTCACTGGCGACCCAAATCGGGCTGCGCTCAAGGTGTCATTCTTCGGCCCCTTTTACGGCGGGTATAACGTGATTGCGCTCGACCGGGAATATCGCCACGCGCTGGTTTGCGGTCCGGATCGCGATTACCTGTGGATCCTTTCACGGACCCCCACCATTTCAGATGAAATGAAGCAGCAAATGTTGGCTATCGCGACCCGGGAAGGGTTTGACGTCAATAAACTGATTTGGGTAAAACAGCCTGGTACTTAGTGAGTGCTAAGCTTCAGACCAATAATACCAGCCACAATCAGCCCCAGACTCAGCAAACGCGCCGGACTGGCGGATTCACCCAACAGCAGAATCCCGGTAATGGCCGCCCCGACGGCCCCAATACCGGTCCAGACGGCATAGGCGGTCCCAACTGGCAAAGTACGCATCGCCCAGGAGAGCATGGCGATACTGACGATCATGGCCGCAATAGTGATAATACTTGGCGTCAGACGTGTGAAACCGTGGGTATATTTCAGGCCAATCGCCCAGACAACTTCGAGCAAACCGGCAATTAATAAAACGATCCAGGACATATCAGGCTCCAGAACAATGGGGCCGTCCCCGGTGAAAGAAGCGTTTGCAGGTCGTCCTGCAAAGCTGGTGTGTGAAATGGCATTTTTGCCCGACAGAAAATGAATTTCAACCTTTTTATTCACCGTTCGTTAAAAGCAAGAATTAGGCATAATTAGCGGCGTAGTTCCCGCATTTGGCACTCATCGGAGTTCTCTATGATGAAGGGCTTTCTGAAATCAGAAAGTCGATTGCCCCTCTTCTGAATGCGAAAAGTTTATGCTTAAAATTTTAGTGATTGACCGATGCCACTTTACCCGCACAGGGATAGAGGCATTGCTTAATCATTCTGGCAGGTTTAACTCCTCATTTCTGGTATCAGGAATTAATAATCTTCTGTTGGCAAAAGAGCATATATTGCAGTGGAAACCGCATCTGGTCATTGCGGATTTATACAGTTTTATTAGCGAGGCGCATTCCACTCCGCCAGTTAAGCCCTTTTTCATGAGCTGTGGCGTCATACCTCTGATCTTACTGCAATCAGCGGACAGACAGCACGCGTCCATCCCGGCTTCTCAAGCCACCGCCTATTCGGTATTAACCAAACACACCTCGCTAAACGCACTTACACACACGATTCAGGAAGCGCTACAAGATCGCCCCACATTAGCATTAGCCGAAAACGCGACGCCACTGCTTACGCCGCAGGAGGAGAAAGTATTGTCAATGTGGATGGATGGCGTGAGTAACCAGGTTATAGCCGCCACGCTCAGCATTCATGGCAAAACGGTGTATACCTATAAACGAAATATTCGTCTGAAGCTTCATCTGGGGAACCGCTTCTCACCGTTCCTCTCACTCCCACACAGGGAGAGTTAACGGTACGACCCGGCGTCGTACCGTTGAGCATTATTGCTGAGCTTTTGTCGCCGCACCAGAGATAGCGTTACCGCCGTCAGAAATATCCTCCCCTACGCCTCGCGTGGTATTACACGCGGTTAATACGGAAGAAAGTACCAACACAGAAAAGATCGCAGCAATTGTCTTCTTAATCATAACGTCTTCCTTTTCTAGCCAATATTGTTTGTGTATAGCTACTTAATAATAGACAAGATCCGGAAGTGTGATGGATAAACAACCGTTTTTTCAGATTATGTGAGAAGTTTAACTGGCGGCGTGAGAGATTGAATTGCCGAGATGTTTGATGTCTTCACCGAAGCCGCGCGCGGTATTACAGCCCGCCAGTAGAGTGCTGGTGAAAAGGATTAGCATTACAAGACTGAGAAGACGTTTCATCATTCCTGCCCTGGAAAAAGTATGGCGCAGCAACCTGCGCCACAAGATCAAATAAGTGTCTTATTTTACGCGGGAAACGTATTCGCCTGAGCGAGTATCCACTTTGATCACTTCGCCGATCTGTACGAACAGCGGAACTTTAACGACTGCGCCGGTAGACAGGGTAGCCGGTTTGCCGCCAGTACCAGCGGTATCGCCTTTCAGACCCGGGTCAGTATCAACGATTTCCAGCTCAACGAAGTTCGGCGGCGTCACGGAGATCGGCTGACCGTTCCACAGGGTCACGATGCATTCAGCCTGGTCCAGCAGCCATTTAGCGTTATCGCCTACCGCTTTCTCGTCTGCAGCCAGCTGTTCGAAAGTGGTGTTGTTCATGAAGTGCCAGAATTCACCGTCGCTATACAGGAAGGTCAGGTTCATGTCGGCTACATCTGCGCCTTCGGCAGAGTCGGTAGACTTGAAGGTTTTCTCTACGCGAGTACCGGTCAGCAGGCGACGCAGCTTAACGCGCGCAAACGCCTGGCCTTTACCTGGTTTAACGAATTCGCTGGCTTCAACCGCATAAGGTTCGCCGTCCAACATGATTTTAAGACCAGCACGAAAATCGTTGCTATAGTACGTTGCCATAAGGCCCTCTGAAAATTGTTAACTGGTAGCTAAGCCACAAAATGGCGCATATTGTAACCCTAAATACCCCATCCAGAGAAGATTGGTTATCGCAACTTGCCGATGTTGTGACCGATCCCGATGAACTTCTGCATCTTTTGAATATAGACGCAGATGAAAAACTGTTGGCCGGACGCGACGCGAGACGACTTTTCGCCCTGCGCGTGCCGCGCGCGTTTATTGCGCGCATGGAGAAAGGCAATCCAAACGATCCGCTTCTGCGTCAGGTACTTACCGCCGAGGAAGAGTTTGTTGCCGCACCCGGCTACTCGACCGATCCGCTAGAGGAACAGCACAGTGTGGTTCCCGGCCTGCTGCATAAATATCGCAACCGGGCGCTGCTGCTGGTCAAAGGCGGCTGCGCGGTAAATTGTCGTTATTGCTTCCGCCGACACTTCCCGTACGCCGAAAATCAGGGCAACAAGCGCAACTGGCAAGTCGCTCTGGACTATATTACCGCCCATCCAGAACTGGATGAAATCATCTTCTCCGGCGGCGATCCGTTGATGGCCAAGGATCACGAACTGGACTGGCTGCTCACGCAGCTGGAAACCATTCCACACATTAAGCGTCTGCGCATTCACAGCCGTTTACCGATTGTGATCCCGGCGCGTATTACCGAAGGGCTGACCGAACGTTTTGCTCACTCTTCACTGCAAATTCTGCTGGTCAATCATATTAACCATGCCAATGAAGTTGATGAGACATTTCGTCAGGCGATGCTCAGACTGCGCAAAGCAGGCGTTACGCTACTCAATCAAAGCGTATTGCTACGTGGTGTTAACGATAACGCCCAAACCCTGGCCGACCTTAGCAACGCATTGTTTGATGCGGGTGTTATGCCCTATTACCTGCATGTACTGGATAAAGTGCAGGGTGCCGCCCACTTTATGGTCAGCGACGAGGAAGCGCGTCAGATTATGCGTGAACTGCTGACGCTGGTTTCCGGTTACATGGTCCCTAAACTGGCGCGAGAAATTGGCGGAGAACCTAGTAAAACGCCGTTGGACCTGCAATTACGCCAGCAATAATTCTTAGTGAGTGTCCGATTATGGACACTCACTACCAATCCCGAGTATTTAATATCCGAGCAGGTAGAGTCGCACTTTTAATATGTGCTATTTTAACTAGCACTGTGCAACAACTCATTTGCAAATTTTATAAATTAATACAAATGTAGATTTCCAATAAATATATGGTTAGGGAGAACCCTGGATGGTTATTAGTATTAAGGGTATTAATACCGGTGTTATTCGTCAGAAGAATGAATTTGTTGCTCTGGCACTTAAGATCAAAGAACCAAGAAATAAAGAGTCGCTGTTTTTTCTCTCACCGTTGGGGCTAAGAGATTTGCTTATCGCCCTGGAGAGCAGACTCCATGCGAAGCACCAGCTTAGCGAAGAAGCGCGTTTGCAATATGAAAAAGAACGCGACAAAGCCAGTAAAAAGATGCACGAGAATATCCCGTTAATTCAGGAAGATGAGTTAAAAAATGCGGATATAAACCGTCGCATCAATTCGCTGATGTTAGTGGATGACAAAGGAGAAAGCTTAGCATTTTCTCTGACGCTACATGACGGACAAACCCACCAATTACTGATTAATGAACTGCAGATCCAGGTATTAGCCCATGCAATCATTCATGCAATAAATAATGCTGGCATGCAGGAATTAGCGTTAAGAATTACATCGCTGCTGGATTTCTTACCGCTGTACGATGTTGATTGCCAGCAAAACGACAATCTTGAATATGATTCATATACACAACCAGAATGGAAACATAACCTGTTTAACCATTACCTGGCGATTATCTACCGCTATAAGGATGAAAAGGGTAAAGCTCAATTCTGTGGCTCAGTAGTAAAAACTCGCGCCCTTTCCGGCAGTAAAGAAGCTGAGGCCATTACCCGACGCCTTCTGGACTTCAGCCCACGACTGAAAAAACTTGCCGGTGTACCGTGCCAGGTGTTTGTCAGAACATTGACGGGTGATAAAACCCAAAAGCTCAATCAGGATCAGTGTTTGCGCGCGCTACATCATTTACGCGTTCAGTCTGCGCATAAAGCTCAGAATGCCTGATGGCGCTGCGCTTATCAGGCCTACGATCATGTGTACCGTAGGCCGGATAAGACGCTTTAGCGTCGCCATCCGGCATCAACCGCGTTTATCAATTTGGGCACTTATAAACCTGACCATTCATCTCGCTGGCGGTAGGCACAAAGCTGGACAGCATTCCCTGTGATGGGCTGCTGACGCCATAAATCACGTTACCACCCATTGCTGCGGCCTGGTTACGCAGATCGTTCGCTGCACCACGCATAGACCCACCCTCTTCGCCATGCTGACCAGAAAGCCAGTTGCTCTGCGTACCGGTTGCGGTGCCAATCAGCTGACACTCTGCGCCTGGCTTGTCTTCGACAAAGCGTACGCTTTGTCCGGCTGAACTCAGTTCGTTGCTGGAGCTACAACCCGCCATCAGTAGCGCGGCACCAACGATCCCTGCTAAATATTTCACGTGCATGTCATTCCCCATAATCAATTAGTTGGACGTTATGTCCGTAGCTGAATCATATACTAAAAAGATGACCAAAAGAAAAACCCCCGGACAATTCTGCCCGGGGGTTTTCAATTCTGAGAGGTTCAGAACAACATGATTACATCATGCCGCCCATTCCACCCATACCGCCCATACCACCAGCAGCACCTAAGTCAGGCGCATCGCCTTTCGGCAGGTCGGTAACCATGCACTCGGTGGTGATCATCAGACCCGCAACAGAAGCTGCGTACTGCAGAGCAGAACGCGTTACTTTGGTTGGATCCAGGATACCCATGTCGATCATGTTGCCGTATTCTTCAGTTGCAGCGTTGTAACCGTAGTTACCGTCACCCGCTTTCACGGTGTTAGCCACTACAGACGGCTCTTCGCCGCAGTTCAGAACGATTTGACGCAGCGGAGCTTCCATTGCGCGCAGCGCAACTTTGATACCGACGTTCTGGTCTTCGTTCTGACCTTTCAGGCCGGCAATTTTGGACGCTACGCGAATCAGCGCAACACCACCACCAGCAACCACGCCTTCTTCTACCGCAGCACGGGTTGCGTGCAGGGCATCTTCAACGCGGGCTTTCTTCTCTTTCATTTCAACTTCAGTCGCAGCACCAACCTTGATTACCGCAACGCCGCCTGCCAGTTTCGCTACGCGCTCCTGCAGTTTTTCACGGTCGTAGTCAGAAGTTGCTTCTTCGATCTGCTGACGAATCTGAGTTACGCGACCCTGGATTGCAGCTTCATCACCTACGCCATCAATGATGGTAGTGGTATCTTTGTTGATAACAACGCGTTTTGCCTGACCCAGATCTTCCAGAGTTGCTTTTTCCAGCTCCATACCGATCTCTTCAGAGATAACGGTACCACCGGTCAGGGTAGCGATATCCTGCAGCATCGCTTTACGACGATCGCCGAAGCCAGGTGCCTTAACAGCAGCGACTTTCACGATACCGCGCATGGTGTTAACAACCAGAGTTGCCAGCGCTTCGCCTTCAACATCTTCAGCGATGATCAGCAGCGGTTTGCCTGCTTTCGCTACGGCTTCCAGAACCGGCAGCATTTCACGGATGTTGGAGATTTTCTTATCAGCCAGCAGAATGAACGGGCTTTCCAGTTCTACAGCGCCAGTTTCCGGCTTGTTGATAAAGTAAGGAGACAGGTAGCCACGGTCAAACTGCATACCTTCAACCACGTCCAGTTCGTCCTGCAGACCGGTACCGTCCTCAACGGTGATCACGCCTTCTTTACCGACTTTATCCATCGCTTCAGCGATCAGTTTACCTACAGTTTCGTCGGAGTTAGCGGAGATGGTACCAACCTGAGCAATAGCTTTAGAGTCAGAGCACGGTACGGACAGCGCTTTCAGTTCTTCAACGGCAGCAGCGACCGCTTTGTCGATACCGCGTTTCAGATCCATCGGGTTCATACCCGCAGCAACAGCTTTCAGACCTTCAGTGATGATGGACTGAGCCAGTACGGTTGCGGTGGTGGTACCGTCGCCTGCAGCGTCGTTCGCTTTAGAGGCAACTTCTTTCACCATCTGCGCACCCATGTTTTCGAACTTGTCTTCCAGTTCGATTTCACGTGCTACGGAAACACCATCTTTAGTGATGGTCGGTGCACCGAAAGATTTATCCAGAACTACGTTACGGCCTTTTGGACCGAGGGTAACTTTCACTGCATCTGCCAGTACGTTGACGCCGCGCAGCATTTTCACACGAGCGTCGTTACCGAATTTTACGTCTTTAGCTGCCATTTTCTCTTTCCCTTAAATTCGTATGTTCAGTGTCGTTCGCGGATTAGGCTTCAACAATTGCCAGGATGTCACTTTCAGACATGATCAACACTTCTTCATTGTCGATCTTCTCAGATTTAACACCGTAGCCATCGTTGAAAATAACGATATCGCCGACTTTCACGTCCAGCGGCTGTACGGTACCGTTGTCCAGGATGCGACCCTTACCGACAGCGATGATTTCGCCACGAGTTGATTTACCTGCTGCAGAACCGGTCAGTACGATGCCGCCAGCAGATTTGGATTCAACTTCTTTACGTTTGACGATCACACGATCATGTAACGGACGAATACTCATTGATAGCTCTCCTTTGAGAAAGTCTTTATCAGTTATGGGTGACGCCGGCCCGTAAACGGTTTCCCGGCTAGTGACCAGATAGATGGGGATGGGGTTTTGTGCCTTCAAGGGGGCAAGCGAAAAAAAATTTTTATCAGCAGAAAATCCCGTCAAAACACCGACGCACCTCACATTCCATAACGATTTCAGTCACGTCGTCATAAGCAAATCCGATTGTGATACCATCAAAAATCTGCGCTGTAGCCCAGTCAACGGGCATAACCGGATAACAACTTATGAGCGGACTGAAACAAGAGCTGGGACTGGCTCAGGGCGTTGGCCTGTTGTCGACATCATTGTTAGGTACAGGCGTTTTTGCCGTCCCCGCGCTGGCTGCGCTGGTTGCTGGCAACAATAGCTTGTGGGCCTGGCCGGTGCTAATTGTTTTAGTCTTTCCCGTGGCGATTGTCTTCGCCGTGCTCGGCCGCCATTTCCCCAGCGCGGGCGGCGTGGCGCATTTTGTCGGTATGGCCTTTGGCTCGCGCCTGGAGCGCGTCACCGGATGGTTGTTTTTATCAGTAATCCCCGTGGGCTTACCTGCGGCATTACATATTGCCGCTGGATTCGGCCAGGCAATGTTTGGCTGGCATGACGGGCAGCTTCTGCTGGCAGAACTCGGCACGCTGGCGTTGGTCTGGTACATAGGCTCCCGCGGCGCCAGCTCCAGCGCTAATCTGCAAACGGTCATTGCCGGGCTGATCGTGGCCCTGATTGTCGCCATCTGGTGGGCGGGCGATCTAAAACCCAATGAAATCCCTTTCCCTGCGGTTAGCGAAATTGAACTTCCCGGACTGTTCGCCGCGCTGTCGGTGATGTTCTGGTGCTTTGTCGGCCTTGAAGCATTTGCCCATCTGGCCTCTGAATTTAAAAATCCGGAGCGAGACTTCCCGCGCGCGCTGATGATCGGTCTACTGCTGGCAGGTTCTGTCTACTGGGCATGCACCGTCGTCGTCCTTCATTTTGACGCTTACGGCGAGCAAATGGCAGCGGCGGCATCACTGCCCGAAATTGTTGTACAGCTGTTTGGCGTACAGGCACTGTGGGTCGCCTGCATTATTGGTTATCTGGCCTGCTTTGCCAGTCTCAACATTTATATTCAAAGTTTCGCCCGGCTGGTCTGGTCGCAAGCGCAATACAAGCCGGAGAGTTATCTGGCGCGTCTGTCCCCTCGTCATCTTCCGCGCAATGCGCTGAACGCCGTGCTAGGTTGCTGCGTGGTCAGTACCTTGTGCATCTATATGCTGCAAATCAATCTCGATGCGTTAATCGTCTACGCTAACGGCATCTTTATTATGATTTATCTGCTGTGCATGCTGGCAGGTTGTCGATTACTGAAAGGACACTATCGCGCATTGGCGATCGTTGGCGGTTTGCTATGTCTGCTATTGCTGGCGATGGTCGGTTGGAAGAGTCTCTATGCGCTGATTATGCTGGCGGCGCTGTGGCTGTTTTTACCCCGCAGGCCGGATAAGTCGACGCTGACGCCATCATCCGGCATATAAACATGTTTGCCGGATGGCGCTAACGCTTATCCGGCCTACAAACTGATACTTAATCCCGACGATCGTCTTTATGTTCAATACTGTCGCGATGCTCGTCTTTGCGCTGAAACTCACCGTCAAAGGTCTCGCCCCCACCCGTTCCGGCGCTAAAACCACCGCCGGGCATACGAGAAAAACGCAAATGTGGCAGCAGTTTCATCGTCAGATGCTTCTGTACCGGGGGGAGTAAAAGAAGAAGACCAAGGAAATCGGTAAAAAAACCAGGCAGCACTAATAGCAGACCGGCAATAATCAGCGAAACGCTCTTGATCATTTCTGCAGCCGGGCTTTCACCTGCCGCCATTTTTTGTTGCATCAGTAAAAAGTTCTTAAATCCCTGATTACGAACCAGAGACATCCCGATAACCGACGTAAAAATAACCAAAATCAGGGTCATCAGAACACCCAACACATGGGCAACCTGAATAAAAATAGATATCTCTATGTAAACATAGAGAAAAATGGCAAGTAATGGTATCCAGCGCAAAGGGGACTCCTGTTAATAACAGGCGTTTTGTACAACGTCTGTTCAAAAATTATGTGACTCGCATCAGTCAGATATTGAGGTGGTTAGCAAAATTTCAAGGCGCTTGTACACTAATATTTAGTGTTAATCCTAAAGGGGTGATCTATTTCACAGAATAATAAATAAGGGGTAAATTCCACGTTTTAAGTGATCCAGATTACGGTAGAAATCCTGAACCAGCATATGATCTCGGGTATCAGACCGATGCAGGGGATAATCGTCGGTCGAGAAACAATCGAAATCACATATATCCTGTGTGTTTAGTCAAATCATTGGCAGCTTGAAAAAGAAGGTTCACATGTTAAACAACATTCGTATCGAAGAAGACTTGTTGGGTACCAGGGAAGTTCCAGCGGACGCTTACTATGGTGTTCACACTCTGAGAGCGATTGAAAACTTCTACATTAGCAACAACAAAATCAGCGACATTCCTGAATTTGTTCGCGGCATGGTAATGGTGAAAAAGGCAGCGGCTATGGCCAACAAAGAGCTGCAAACCATTCCTAAGAGTGTGGCAAATGCCATCATCGCGGCGTGTGATGAAGTCCTGAATAACGGAAAATGCATGGATCAGTTCCCGGTAGACGTTTACCAGGGTGGTGCGGGTACCTCCGTCAACATGAACACCAACGAAGTGCTGGCCAATATCGGTCTGGAACTGATGGGTCACCAGAAAGGTGAATATCAGTACCTGAACCCGAACGACCACGTTAACAAATGTCAGTCTACCAACGACGCATACCCAACTGGCTTCCGTATCGCGGTATACGCATCCATCATCAAACTGATTGATGCCCTGAACCAGCTGCGTGAAGGCTTCGAGAAAAAAGCCGATGAATTCCAGGACATCCTGAAAATGGGTCGTACCCAGTTGCAGGATGCTGTGCCGATGACCCTCGGTCAGGAATTCCGTGCTTTCAGCATCCTGCTGAAAGAAGAAGTGAAAAATATTGGGCGTACTGCAGAGCTGCTGCTGGAAGTTAACCTCGGCGCAACGGCAATCGGTACGGGTCTGAACACACCGAAAGAATACTCTCCGCTGGCAGTGAAAAAACTGGCTGAAGTAACCGGTTTTGCCTGTGTTCCTGCAGAAGACCTGATTGAAGCAACTTCTGACTGCGGCGCATACGTTATGGTGCACGGCGCACTGAAACGTCTGGCTGTGAAGATGTCCAAAATCTGTAACGACCTGCGTTTGCTCTCCTCTGGTCCACGTGCCGGCCTGAACGAGATCAACCTGCCGGAACTGCAGGCTGGCTCTTCCATCATGCCAGCTAAAGTGAACCCGGTTGTTCCGGAAGTCGTAAACCAGGTGTGCTTTAAAGTCATCGGTAACGACATCACTGTCACCATGGCGTCTGAAGCAGGTCAGCTGCAGCTGAACGTTATGGAGCCAGTAATCGGCCAGGCAATGTTCGAATCCATTCACATTCTGAGCAACGCTTGCTACAACCTGTTGGAAAAATGCGTTAGCGGCATTACTGCTAACAAAGAAGTGTGCGAAGCATTCGTTTACAACTCTATCGGTATCGTTACTTACCTTAACCCGTTCATCGGCCACCACAACGGCGACATCGTTGGTAAAATTTGTGCCGAAACCGGTAAGAGCGTACGTGAAGTTGTCCTGGAGCGCGGCCTGTTGACCGAAGCCGAGCTGGACGATATCTTCTCAGTACAGAACCTGATGCACCCGGCTTATAAAGCAAAACGTTATACTGATGAAAGCGAACAGTAATCGTGTAGGGTAGTACCAGAGAAGGCACGTCAGATGACGTGCCTTTTTTCTTGCACGAAGTTACTTAAAAACAACAATTTAATATCAACTTGTTAAACAACAAGGAAGGCTAATATGATAGTTTTAGAACTTATCATCGTTTTGCTGGCAATCTTTTTAGGTGCCAGACTTGGGGGTATCGGTATTGGATTTGCAGGTGGGCTGGGTGTCCTGGTTCTCGCCGCTATCGGCGTAAAACCCGGTAATATCCCGTTCGATGTCATTTCCATTATCATGGCGGTTATCGCTGCCATCTCAGCTATGCAGATTGCAGGTGGTCTGGACTATCTGGTTCATCAAACTGAAAAACTGCTGCGTAAGAACCCGAAATACATCACGATCCTTGCACCCATCGTGACCTATTTCCTGACCATCTTTGCGGGTACGGGTAACATCTCTCTGGCAACTCTGCCGGTTATCGCTGAAGTTGCGAAGGAACAAGGGATCAAACCTTGCCGTCCGCTCTCAACTGCGGTGGTTTCTGCTCAGATTGCGATCACAGCATCACCAATCTCTGCAGCCGTGGTTTACATGTCTTCCGTAATGGAAGGTCATGGCATCAGCTATATTCACCTGCTGTCCGTGGTTATTCCGTCCACCCTGCTGGCCGTTCTGGTAATGTCCTTCCTGGTGACTATGCTGTTCAACTCTAAACTGTCTGACGATCCGATTTATCGTAAACGTCTGGAAGAAGGTTTGGTTGAGCTGCGCGGTGAAAGACAAGTTGAAATCAAAGCAGGCGCAAAAACCTCCGTTTGGCTGTTCCTGCTGGGCGTAATTTGCGTTGTTGTCTATGCAATCGTCAACAGCCCAAGCCTGGGTCTGGTCGCTAAACCGCTGATGAACACCACCAACGCTATCCTGATCATCATGCTGAGCATCGCGACGCTGACCACCATCATCTGCCGCGTTGAAACGGATTCCATCCTCAACTCCAGTACCTTCAAAGCCGGTATGAGCGCCTGTATTTGTATCCTGGGCGTTGCGTGGTTGGGTGATACCTTCGTATCTCACAACATTGACTGGATCAAAGATACTGCAGGTAGCGTAATTCAGGGCCATCCGTGGCTGCTGGCTGTCATCTTCTTCTTTGCTTCTGCGCTGCTGTACTCTCAGGCAGCAACCGCTAAAGCACTGATGCCGATGGCTCTGGCGCTGAACGTTTCCCCGCTGACCGCTGTTGCCTCTTTCGCAGCTGTTTCCGGCCTGTTCATTCTGCCAACCTACCCAACTCTGGTTGCGGCGGTTCAGATGGATGACACCGGTACAACCCGTATCGGTAAATTCGTCTTTAACCATCCGTTCTTCATCCCAGGTACTCTGGGTGTGGTTCTGGCTGTCTGCTTCGGCTTCTTGCTGGGCAGCTTCATGTTGTAAAATTTTCCTGCAGGGTGCCTCTGCACCCTGCAGTTCCTCCGCTTCATCACCCCGCTTTAGCTAACATCCTTCCCTCGTCCGTTGTATAGTGACCACTCTTTAGCTGGTTACTCTGTTCTTTCGAGGTGTTTATGCTTGATGTAAAGAGTCAGGATATTTCCATCCCCGATACCGTTGTAGTGTTCTGTACTGCTCCGGATGAAGCAACCGCCCAGGATCTGGCTGCAAAAGTGCTGGCGGAAAAGCTGGCAGCCTGCGTGACACTTCTGCCCGGAGCAACCTCCCTCTATTATTGGGAAGGTAAACTGGAGCAGGAATATGAAGTCCAGATGATTTTAAAAACCACCGTCACGCACCAGCAAGCCCTTCTCGATTGCCTGAAGTCACATCACCCGTATCAAACACCTGAACTTCTGGTTTTACCCGTCACTCACGGAGACTTTGATTACCGCTCATGGCTCAACGCATCCTTACGCTGATCCTGCTGCTGTGCAGCACATCTACCTTTGCCGGATTATTTGACGCGCCCGGCCGCTCGCAGTTTGTTCCTGCCGATCGGGCGTTTGTTTTTGATTTTCAGCAAAACCAACACGATCTGAACCTCTCATGGCAGGTAAAAGATGGCTACTATCTCTATCGCAAACAGATAAGCATTACGCCATCTCAGGCCGATATTGCCGAGGTAAAACTGCCACCAGGCGTCTGGCATGAAGATGAGTTTTACGGCAAAAGTGAGATTTACCGTAAACAGTTGAATATTCCGGTCACAGTTAATCAGGCTAAGTCTGGCGCAACCTTAACGGTCACATACCAGGGCTGTGCCGACGCCGGTTTTTGCTATCCGCCGGAAACTAAAACAGTTCCCTTAAGTGAAGTGTCAGCCGCTGTCGGGGGTGCTCCAGCTCCTGTCACTGAAGCCCCGGAAGAGAAACCACAGCCCGCAGCCCAACTTCCCTTTTCCGCGCTGTGGGCATTGCTAATCGGCATTGGCATCGCTTTCACGCCCTGCGTACTGCCGATGTATCCGCTGATTTCCGGCATCGTGCTGGGCAGCAAGCAACGGTTATCAACCGGGCGAGCGCTGCTGCTGACGTTTATCTACGTTCAGGGAATGGCGCTCACCTATACTGCGCTGGGTCTGGTTGTTGCCGCCGCCGGATTACAGTTTCAGGCGGCGTTACAGAATCCTTATGTTCTGATCGGTCTTGCCATCATCTTTACGCTGCTGGCTCTGTCTATGTTCGGCCTGTTCACGCTGCAACTCCCTTCCTCATTGCAAACGCGCCTCACGTTGCTGAGTAACCGCCAGCAAGGCGGCTCTCCCGGTAGCGTCTTTACGATGGGGGCGATTGCGGGTCTCATCTGTTCTCCTTGCACAACAGCGCCGCTAAGCGCGATTTTGCTGTATATCGCTCAGAGCGGAAATATGTGGCTGGGAGGCGGTACGCTGTATCTGTACGCGCTGGGGATGGGCTTACCGCTGATGTTGATTACCGTCTTTGGTAACCGCCTGCTGCCTAAGAGCGGTCCATGGATGGAACAGGTTAAAACCGCTTTCGGCTTTGTCATTCTGGCGCTTCCCGTCTTCTTGCTTGAACGCATCATTGGCGACGTATGGGGCGTGCGCCTGTGGTCGCTGTTGGGCGTCGCGTTCTTTAGCTGGGCATTCATTACCAGCCTGCAGGCAAAGCACGCCTGGATGCGCATCGTGCAGATTGTCCTGTTAGCCGCAGCGCTTGTCAGTGTACGTCCATTGCAGGACTGGGCGTTTGGCACGCCGCATGCTCAAACCCAGACACACCTTAACTTCACGCCGGTGGCCTCGGTGGAGGCGTTAAATCAGGCGCTGGCACAAGCTAAAGGCAGGCCCGTTATGTTGGATCTGTATGCCGACTGGTGCGTGGCCTGTAAGGAGTTTGAGAAGTACACCTTCAGCGATCCGCAGGTTCAGCAAGCGCTAGGCGACACAGTGCTTTTACAGGCGGACGTAACTGCAAACAATGCCAAGGATGTCGCTCTCCTGAAACATCTACAGGTTTTAGGTTTGCCCACTATCCTGTTTTTTGATGCCGAGGGTAAAGAGCATCCGGAGGCTCGGGTAACGGGTTTTATGGATGCAGCGACCTTCAGCGCACATTTGCGCGATCGTCAACCGTGAGCGACACTTGCAAAAGGAAATACGGAGGAGAATACCGTGCAACGTGAAGATGTCCTGGGAGAAGCCCTGAAATTACTTGAGGTTCAAGGGATAGCCAATACCACGCTGGAAATGGTGGCCGAACGTATCGATTATCCGCTTGATGAACTACAGCGCTTTTGGCCAGATAAAGAGGCCATCCTGTATGATGCGTTACGTTACCTCAGCCAGCGGGTGGATATCTGGCGGCGTCAGCTTTTGCTGGATGAGACCCTGAGCGCTGAACAGAAATTACTGGCACGCTACAGCGCGCTATCCGAATGCGTGAGCAATAATCGCTATCCCGGCTGCCTGTTCATTGCCGCCTGCACGTTTTATCCCGATCCTGGACATCCAATCCACCAGTTAGCCGACCAACAAAAAAAAGCAGCGCATGACTTCACTCATGAGCTACTGACTACGCTGGAAGTTGACGACCCGGCTATGGTCGCCAAACAGATGGAACTGGTGCTGGAGGGATGTCTGAGCCGCATGCTGGTGAATCGTAGCCATGCTGATGTCGAAACGGCACACCGTCTGGCGGAAGATATTCTGCGCTTTGCCCAGTGCCGTATGGGTGGCGCGCTAACCTAAGCGAACAAGCCCGTCCAGGCCGAAGTGAGTGAGCATCAGTCGCTGAAAACGCACCATCGCCACGGTGGTGCGAAATAATCTGTTAATCGCCCTGGTCAGCGTTTTATTAAAATGCAGCGAATCACTTTTGTGCTATACAGCCCTCTTCTTGCGCTCAGCATTACCTGTCGACATCATGGCGGTCTGGAAGATTTGTGCAAACTTCAGGCACAAACGCACAGATTGCCGCAATATTAAGCGGTTGAACCCTTTTTCCTGAAATTTGATTGACTGACAGACGTGAATACGGTTTAATGCGCCCCGTTGCCCGGATAGCTCAGTCGGTAGAGCAGGGGATTGAAAATCCCCGTGTCCTTGGTTCGATTCCGAGTCCGGGCACCACTATTTACAAGGCCTCGCTGAAAAGCGGGGCTTTTTGCTATTCCGAGTATGGTAGAGTTCTGGTCGTTGCACTACGTTATTTGTTTGCTGTAATTTTCCGCATTTTTGACGATAATCCTCGCTTTTAGACGGCTTTTACTTCCTGAAGCACCTCCATCCTCTTTCTTTACTTACGGGCTTTTTACGGTCTTTCCGACCTGTTCCTACTTCTTCTCTCAACACTACTGTAAAAAAAACGGGGAAACAGAGAATTGACATATCAATTTGATTTAACTGTAATTTTATCAATAAACTGACGGAAAACCAGGTGAAAAATCCCCCATATGAATTTGGGGAAAAGCACATCAATAACGTTTGTTCTAATAGAGAATAACTTTTCCACGCGCTACATCGGGGTTTTCCACCTGTTTTCCCACGCCGAAAATCATCATATAACGCTTACCTTACATATGTGTTAATGCGTTTCCCATGCTTTCACCAAACTCATTGTTAGTCTGTACAATGTAATCAAGCCCGCTTCAGACACATATTATCTCTGTGTTACTTCTCTGATACATCGTTAACCCTTCGACCAGAACCAGACCATTAGCTCTTCTCACGGTCAGCGTCAGCATACCCAAACGCCATTAACAGTAATTATCGTTCAGAAGAAGCATTGTGCCGGGGATAGGTCAACTCTGACGGTTCTTTAACACAGTTTACAGGAGTTAATATATCCACTCAGACCCGCTTTCGCTTTACAAATACCCTCATTAAAAATCCCCCGCCGAATGCCACTGATACATGCTGCTCTTATTGATAAATAACCGGCAACATAGCGTATATTTAAGACTTCTGAACTGATTGCAGAATGCCTAAGTCGGGATTATCTGCCGCAATCATGTCTGGTCATTTGTTACAACAACACGGCGACAGTTCTCTGCCGCTATGAATTAACATTTTTGATGTCCTGAATTTAGTTTCTCCTGCCGCATGGTTAACTCGTCCATAAAATAGCGTGCAACTGCGGGCATTCCTTTATTCGCTGGGAATAGTGCATAAATCTGTCTTGGCTGGCCAGACCACTCGGGGAAAAGTTGTATCAGTCCCCCGTTTTGCAATTCTTCCTTGCAGGAAGGAAACGGTAACAAAGCAACACCATTGCCGCCAGCGACTGCCTGTAACAGAACCCGCAGATTATTGGAATACAAACGGGGGGAAAGTGACAGGGTGATTTCCTGACTCCCATTGATTAAATGCCACGATTGCATACGACCGTCGGCCAGTCTCACCATTGCCGGAGCCCTGTGAAGATCTCCAATGGTCTTTAAATCAGGATGTTGCTCGACCCACTGGGGGCTGGTAACCAGAATATCGTATAGCGTATTGATTTTTTTGTAGTGCAATGAAGAATCAGGCAATGCCCCTGAATTTACTGATAGCGCAATATCAATACCTTCTGCAATCATATCCACCGGGCGATTGACAGCAAGGAGTTGCACATTTGCCAGCGGCCAACGGGCAATAAATTCGTTGATGAATGCTCCCAGCCACGTTTCTGCCATGAATACCGGCGCACTGATCCGTAATGTCCCCTGTGGATACTCCTGTACCGCCTGAACAACAGCGCGGGCTCGCTCACTTTGATTTACCAGCGTCTGACACTCCTGCGCAAATTGCTCGCCGACTTTGGTCAGCGCAAGGCGTCGGGTTGTCCGCTGAATCAGATGTACACCAAGCTGTTCCTCTAATGCCGACATCCGCCGACTTAGCACTGATTTGGACACTTGCGCACGTATTGCCGCCCGGCTGTAGCTTCCTTCTTCTGCAATCAGGGCAAAATACCAGTAATCATTCCAGTCAATCATGATTGTTCTTTTATCGCAACAATGAAGTTCAATTTCGTCTATTTAAACATCATTTTAAGAACGGTTAAACTAGCCACACGTTTTAAATGAGACGAACACCATGAAGATCCTCCACATTGACAGCAGCCCTATGCTCTGCAACTCCAGCTCACGAAAGCTGAGCCTGGCGCTGACAAAAGCTATCTGCCAGCGCTTTCCGAATGCCAGCGTGACATACCGCGATCTCGGACGGACACCGCCACCCCACTTACGCGAAGAGACATTTCTGGTGCTTGGGGGAAAGTTAATGTCTACAGACGCACAAACGCAAAGTGAAGTGGAGGGTATCAGAAACGCGATCGCGGAGTTGAGCCTCTGCGATATATTAGTAATAGGTGCACCAATGATTAACCACTCTGTCTCCTCGGGTCTGAAAACCTGGATAGATCAGGTTTGCCAGGCTGGTCTGACATTTCGTTTTACCTCTACGGGTGCAACGGGGTTACTGGCCGACAGGCCAGCATTTATTGTCTCCACGCGTGGTGGAATTTATTCAGATACCAGGCATCGGGAATTGGATCATCAGGAAAGCTATCTGCGGTCAACGTTAAATTTGATGGGGATCACTAACGTCCATATATTGCCCACCGAAGGAGTGGATAAAACCGTACCAGGCAGATCTCTGGCAGAAAAAAACTCGCTGGCGCAAATTCCCTGTATGCTGGCTCATGCTTTTAATCGATAAGTTTATTAATATGAAAGGAATTCTTATGAATATCAGTAAAAAAATTGTCACCTCTTTTTTCTTACTCTCTTTATTTGGGCAGACATCCATTGCTGCAACAGAAATTAGTCATCCAGAAACAGACATGAAAGAAGTTGCTCATGTTAGTGTATCATCCATAAATAAAAATCCTGAAAGCATCATACAACTCCTTCAGAATAAAACTGAAGCGTCAGGTGCTCATTATTATCGAATCACTTCATTTCATATCGATAATCAATCACACGCCACCGCTATTCTTTATAAATAATCACAATCACAATCACAATCAATCGTAATTATTATCCAGGACACGGGTAATTGCCCGTGCCTGCTAAAAAAACAGGCCATTATGAAAATAACGTATTTTGTGAGTAGCTTAACATTACTCACAGCAAGTCTTATTTTTGTCTTATCAGGTGAAATATTCCACGCTGAAACATCTAAAATCTTTTGGCTGTTTCGGCAAAACTTTCTCTTTTTTAGTGGGTGCGTCGCATGGTGTTTTATGACATTAGCTATGTGTCTGATTTTGCGTTCACCCTGGTTGAATCGAATTCTGAAAGGTCTGGATAAATCGTGGGGTTTACACAAACAAGCTGGTATTATCGCGACAGTCTTTACACTGGCGCACTGGCTGGACAAAAAAATACCTCACTGGCTGGTGCAAAATGGCTGGCTTGCTCATCCAGGATCACTGGGAAGTGTTCAGATAAGCTCATGGCAATCTCAACTGATCTATGCAGGATTGTTAGCTGCTGAATGGTCTACATACCTGATGATAGGGTTGGTGCTGGTTTCTCTTGTAAAAAAAATCCCTTATAACATTTTCCATTTTATACATCGTCTGTTTCCTGTTTTTTACCTGGCTACTGCTTTCCATATTTTTACCGTTCTATTTAAAACATATTGGTGGAATTCACCTGCGGGCATTCTGCTGGTAATAGTGAGTATCCCCGGTATTTATGCCGCTGGTCTTTCGCTATTTAATATGATTGGTTATAAAAACAAACGCGTTGCGATCATCACAAACATCGACTATTACCCAAATGATATTATAGAAATAACTCTACATACTGACACCCCTCTATTGCATACACCAGGGCAGTTTTCATTTTTAAAATTTCAACATGATGCAGAGGCACACCCATTTACTATAGCCTCTTATTACCAGGATAAAAAACACTTGCGTTTTGCCATTAAAGCATTAGGGGATCATACACATTCACTAAAGAAAGAATTAAAAATTGGACAGGACGTGATTGTTGAGGGCCCCTGGGGTTATTTAGACTTTAATATTCAATCTGAGCGTCAGGTCTGGGTTGCGGGAGGGATCGGTATCACTCCTTTTATATCTCAGCTGGAATATTTAAAACACTCAGACCACCCACTCTGCCCTATTGATTTATGGTATTGCGTTGGTCAGCATGATGATTTGCAGTACCCTGTAAATCTCGATTTATTATGTACAGCGGCAGGTGTGACTTTACACCGTATCGATGCCGGGATGAAACTGGAAGCCAAACATATTATGATGGAAAGCGATAATAGCCAAAACATTCACGTCTGGTTTTGCGGGCCAGCAGGCTTTGCGAAAAGTCTACTATCCGGACTACAAAAGTACGGGATATCAGAGAAAGCCTTCCATTATGATCGTTTTAATATGCGTTAATTATTGATGAGAAAATTCATATACATATTTTTCTCAGGCTACCTCGGCATTGGCTTTACAAAAAATCGAAGAAACCGAATCTCAGAAATAGCCCTGTAATTCACTTTTCGGACTACTGGCACAATGCGATCCGGATGCTGAAATAAGCAAAGAAGATCGGGAGTGAATTAATGCACTTCCGGTCGGAAAAGAGGTTCTGTAAATGATTAAGGGACGCCACTGCGGAGACCCTTAGACATGAAAAAACAACAGATAAACAAAAGGCTCAGTCTTTCGACTGAGCCTTTCATTCTATTTGATGCCTGGCAGTTCCCTACTCTCGCATGGGGAGACCCCACACTACCATCGGCGCTACGGCGTTTCACTTCTGAGTTCGGCATGGGGTCAGGTGGGACCACCGCGCTACA
>NZ_VDAY01000035.1:0-26144 GCF_019584005.1 Citrobacter sp. EC_71 | reverse complement strand
TGATCGGCATCGCTCAGTCCGGTTGGTGATTTTGGTTGGTTTGGCGATTGATCAGATCGCACAATCCGGGCTGAGTTCCCTTTCAGTGATCTACTATTCCGCGCAGCTATTTAGCGGACCCGCATATTACTTTGGTGGCGGTGGTGCAACTGAGTTCGCTGCAAAAGAAAAATCAACAGGGAAATTCTTCGGTACTTTTCACGGTGGACATGGTGATTTCTTACAGAGATTAAGAACAGAAAATAGTTCTTATAATCTAGATTCTGGATCGGCACCAGTTTTGCTCTTAACACATAGTGCAATATTGCATAGCTCGTCAGTAATAACCATCGGTTCATCATCTTATCGCTATGTTGCAAGTACTATCTTCGGCGATGGTACTCATACAACCAGATTTTCACTTAAATTGAATGCTGGAACACCTATTATTTGTGAACGCATTTATACCCACATGGCAACCAGTTGTAGGAATTTTGACTGGATACATTTACCATTGCTGGTAAATAAAACTGATGACGGTGACGTTGCTCTTGGTCAGACTGGGTTTATTCAACAGTTTAGAAGTGATGATACCGCCACAATTAATTGCTCATTTTCACAGGTTAATATCCAAGATAACTCTCTTGGTGCTTATTTTTCTTTCCAGCCAAATTACAATAAGCAGTATTACGGTACGGCTTTTTCATCAGGTGGACACCCACTTAATGATGGAATGTATACAACATGCAAGGAGTTTTTCTAAAGCTAAGGCGGCATGCAGCCGCCTTGCAATTAATTATTTACTAACCTAGCGTAAGCGTAGTTTCCTGCTTTTATAAACGGTTTTTCAATTATTTTGTATAGTATATGCGATCCAATTAAGCTCACTATTAAAACTACCGAGAATATTATCAACCCTTTTTCTTTTGAAAAAGCCCCACCAATGTAATCAGATAGAATTATTAGAACTACCACATGAAACAGGTAGAGTGAATATGATATATCACCAAGCCAGTGAAAGTTTTTTTGATATCCTATTGGCTTTACCCATTCGTATGAAAGGCAAAGGAAGACTATAGCGGAGGCAATTATCCCAAAATTATCAATTCCGTGGTCGTTGAAATTACCAAAATATAGACACCACAAGCAAATGAAAATAGAAATAGATATTGTTTTATGGTTTATTGCTTTGTGTAATTTAACTCTGTTATCAACAATGTATCTATGCAATTCATAAATAGCCATGCCAACTATAAACTCAATCATTAGCGGTGATGATAGTGTCGATATTATTTGCGCATATGGCCCGCTATAATTTACACCCCCTGCGACATTAACAGTTATGCTGCCATTAAATGAAAGCTGGATAATCATCATAAAAATAATTAATAGCAAAGAACAAATTAAAGTTCTATATTTCCATGAGATCCACATTGACATCATGAAGACACCATAAAACACTACCTCATAAGTAAGCGTCCATGCAACATAGATTACAGAATATCCATACTTTGGAGCCGCATCATTATAATTAAGATGAGAGAAGTATAAAGCCTTGTGAAAATCTTCTGCCTTTATACCTGGCAATAAAAACACCAGTAATATTAAAAGAATAAAATAAACAGGATAAATTCTGAAAATTCTCTTCGTTATAAATGAATACTTAGACATGTTTTTTTGTGTTGATAGTGATATTATAAAGCCGCTTATAACGAAAAAAATATCAACACCTATACTTCCTTTTGAGAATAGAACATTGCCTATATTACTAATTTCATATGTTCCATTTAGAAATTTTCTCAAATGGAAGAAGACAACCATTAGGGCTGCAATACCCCTTAGATATTGTATAGAATTTATCATCAAACAATCCTACAAATTCCGATCAGTTTAAAAAGCACATTCAAAACATGAATAAACATATGTTTTCAATGCTATAAATATAAATAAGTTACATAGTGTAAATGTTGTGAATATAAAACTAAAATAACAATCAAAAATAGGCATTGCTTGCATCTTGGTTACTTCCTGTAATTATGTATTTTATAACTTTTTAAATATATAACACAATACCTGAACACACAAAGCTTTGCATCGGTTTGCAAGGCCTTGTGTTGCTTTCCTATGATACCTTTTCATCAAGCCAGTCTGCCAACCACGGCATCATCTCCCGGCGTGTATCGAGATAAGCTGCGTGGTTGTACATTGATCGTGTCATGCTGAGTTCGCTGACAGCCAGGTGATGTGAGACAAAAATGGGACGCAAAGGCTTTTATATGCCTTTCGACCAATTTCTATCTTTTTCTAAGGTGGGACGTGTGAGCGCAGTATTGATGGGGTATGTTATTGACTTAGAAGGTAGTTCTAGGAACTTCTAAGCCGTAGGTCGTAGGTTCGAATCCTACAGGGCGTACCATTTCAAAGTAAGCCCCAATTCTTAGCTTCTGCGTATCGCTACGAACCTTCCTTCTCCAGCCATATTTCTACTTCATTAAGACTGCGTTGCACTTCCTCTCTGAGTGAAAAGTCCGCAAACGGCTGTTGTTCTAGCGCTGCACACATCTTGCTGGCTGAGCGCATTCCCATGCTGGCACAACTGCTTTTGAGCTGATGCGCCAGGCGCTTTAGCTGCTCGTATTCGCCTTCTGCGCGTGCAGCGTCAATATCATCTAATAAAGGCAGGGTATGTTGCTTAAAGAGTGCTAACCATTCATGTACTTTTTGCACTCCCATGGCCTGGATATCGTCGGCCAATTGCTGAGAGTCCAACCGTGCGCTTTCCCCCCCAGGGATTTGCGAAGTGGCTTCGTTATCGCGCAGATGCAGATAATGGGTAATCAGCCGACTGAGTTCATCCCGGGGGACCGGTTTTTGAATAATGCCGAGAAACAAGGCGCTGGTTCTTTGGCTAAGCGTTTCGTCGATAACGTGCGCGCTAAAGCCAATCAGGTTAAGCCCCGGATACGCGTGGGTTAACTGTTGTGCCAGTGTGATACCGTCGATATCCGGCAGATCGAAATCAACCAGGGCAGCGTCATAACGAGCATCTTTCTGCAATATTTTTAGCGCGTTAGCAGCGCTGTCGGCAGCGGTGACCTGTGCACCATTGAGAGTGAGCATTTCCGTGCTGATGCGCTGCGTGAGGGGATTATCCTCAATAAGTAATAAACGCAAACCTTGTAACGATACCCTGTGTTGGATGGATTTAACCATGGGCATTGAGGCCGCGCGTAATGGTAAACGTAGTCGAAAACAGCTCCCGACACCGGGTGTACTGGTAACGCTCAATTCTCCCCGCATCGCCTGAGCCAGACTTGCGCTGATGGTGAGTCCCAGCCCGGTTCCCCCACGTTTGCCGCTGACTTGTACAAACGGCTGAAAAATATCGCGCTGACGGGAGGGGTCAATCCCACATCCGGTATCTTCAACCTCGATATACCAGTCTTTGTTTTCACGCCGGCTACGCAGGATGATGTGTCCATGATCGGTAAAGCGTAGTGCGTTGTTTAATAAGTTAGTAATAATTTGTCGGATGCGCCGCGGATCGCCGCGTAGGGCAATGGGTACGTCATCGGTAAATTCCGCTACCAACTCGACGGGGCTACCCGCGACGCGGCCATGCATTAGCTGAAGCAAACTTTCCAGCAAGGGTTTGTGTTCAAAAGGTTCATCGCCGATCGCTACATTTTTACCACCTGCTTCGATGGCGGAATAGTCCAGAATATCGTTAAGGATGGTCAGTAGAGACTCGCCCGAGTCGGTGATGGCGCGTAAATTATCCCGATGTTGCGCCAGAGCGGGATTGTCTGAGAGCAATTGCGCGGTGCCAAGGATCCCATACAGCGGAGTGCGTATTTCATGGCTCATGGCGGCAAGAAACGCCGATTTTGCCTGGTTGGCTTTTTCGGCCTCAGCGCGCGCTTGTCGGTGTTCATATACCAAAGAATGAAGCTCTGCGGTGCGAGCTTTAACCTGAGCAGCCAGATGCTCACGATGGCTATTGAGCGTATGAACGCTGGTACGAAAGGCATCCATCAAACGACCAATGGTATCCAGTTCGCGAACACCCGCGGTTTCCGGGAAGGGGGAATCAATATCGCCTTCCAGAAGGCGCTGTAACGCCTGCGTCTGCTGTGCCAGCGGACGGGTGACTGAGCGATAAACCACACGCCAAAGAATGAGAATCAACAGACACAATGAGACGCCGCTCAACAGCAACAACAGGTTTTGCCCGCGCTGGCTGGCTTGTTTGAGATGCGCCAGTCCGGTCTGGTTGCGTTGGCCGATAATGTCCACCAACTGACTGACTTCGCTACTGAAACGGGTGAATTGCTCGATATTGTTCTGCGATAAGATCTGTAACCGGGTGGTGATGTCATTATCCTGACGATACAGAGCCAGCAGATCAACATAACGGCCAATCGTATCGACGGTATTGGCAACCTGAGCGCGTACCACCGGATCCTCAATACGAATTTGTCGGCGGTGAAGCACTCTCACGGCGGCATTGAGCTGGGTTTCCAGCGCCGCCAGGTTATTCTGCGCCTGGTTATTCCCCAGATTCATCACCATTTGCTGCATCCGTAACGCGCTCAGACGCAGTTCGTTCATCTGATTGTAATATTCCAGATCGATATCAATGAGCCTGTCCAGCGCTTGTTCAGCGGCCTGGCCCTGACGGCCCTCAATCAGATCATAAATGCTTGCCTGAGTAGCCCCCGCAGACGTGGCGGCATTATTGGCCTGTCCGCGCGCCATTTCGGCTACGTCTGTGGTGGCCTCAACAATTTGCTGGCTGAGTTGCTGCTGTTGATCGCGTAGCTTCAAACGCTCGCCAACCATCTCCCCCTGATGGCTTAACGACTGGGCGATCTCTTTTTCCTGTTGTTCAATAGCCGAGGTGTCAAAGCCCTGCTCGCGAAGGGTTTTCAGTAATGCAGTTATTTTCAGGCTTTGGGCGGTTAACATCCGTCCCTGAGCCAGCCACATGTTTTCATTATCTGCGGTGGTCAGATTCTGCGCGGCAAACAGTTCCCAGGCGCTGGCTTCGCTGAGCTGGCGCGCCATATCCATGGTCGGGATAAGCGCCTGAGTATTGGCCTGCTCAACCTGGCTGACAAAACGCAGGTTATACCAGCCTACCAGCGTGCTGATGAGGGTCAGTGCCGCCATCAGCGCAAAGCCAATCCACAGTCGTTTGGTCAGAGATAAATTCACTGTCTGGTCGCCACAGATTAAAAAGGTTGAGTCCAAAAGAGGAAAACAACTAGGATAAAGCCTTATCAATGATGAGGCTATCATGCGCGTATTGCTTTTCCTGCTGATCACACTTTTTCCCGGTCTGGGTCACGCGACCGAGTCCGTATTGCTGCGCTGGCAGGGTACGCGACAGACTGTCCCGCAATCGCAACTGACCGTGACGGCAAACAAGGCATGGAAACTGTGCGCGCTGTATCCCAGTCTGAAGGATTCCTATTGGCTTTCAGTCAATTACGGCATGCTTGAGGCCGCAAGAAAATATGGGGTAAGCCTGAAGGTGTTTGAAGCGGGAGGGTATCGACAGTTTAGCACGCAAAAATCGCAAATCGCCCAGTGTCAGCAATGGGGCGCGGATGCCATTTTGTTAGGCAGTAGCACGACGACTTTTCCGGATTTGCAGGCGCAGGTGGGCACGCTGCCGGTTATTGAGGTGGTGAATGCGATACATGACGCGACGGTCAAAGCCCGGGTTGGTGTGCCGTGGTTCCAGATGGGGTATCAGCCAGGTCGCTATCTGGTTAAATGGAGCGGTAGCAGACCACTAAAAGTTTTATTATTGCCAGGCCCTGACGACGCGGGCGGCAGCCGCGAAATGGTGGATGGATTCCGCCAGGCGATTGCTGGTAGTCAGGTACAGATTGTGGATATGGCGTTGGGTGATAATGATATTGAAATACAGCGTAACCTGCTGCAGGAGATGCTTGAGCGTCACCCGGATGCCGATGTGGTTGCCGGTACGGCAATTGCGGCAGAAGCGGCGATGGGGGAGAGGCGTAATCAGGGAACGCCATTGACCGTGGTCTCTTTTTATTTGTCGCATCAGGTGTATCGCGGGCTTAAACGCGAAAGAATTATTATGGCTACCAGCGATCAAATGGTCTGGCAAGGCGAACTGGCGATTCAGCAGGCTATCAGGGTGTTACAAGGACAGTCGGTGCCGGAAAATATCAGTCCGCCGATCCTCGTGCTTACGTCGAAAAATGCCGACAGCCGGCATGTTCAGCGCTCACTGTCTCCCGGCGGATTTCGACCTGTTTATCTGTATCAGTACACATCGGCTGCTAAAAAATAGCCTTCTCCATGCTGTGTCACCAGCAAATCGGCCCGCAGCTTGTGGCGCAAACGGCGGATCAGAACGTCCACGGTGCGTAAGTCAGGATTATCTACCCGTCGTGCGGAAAGCATGCGTAATAAGCGTTCCCGACTGAGAATCTCCCCCGGATTAGTGACAAAGGCGACCAGCATTTCATATTCGGCGCGGGTGAGTTTGATGGCTTCATCGCCAAGCTCCAGGGTATGGCGGGAGACATTCAGACAATATCCGGCAAACTGATAGCAGTTGTCTTTGGTCTCCGGCTGCGTCTGGCGGGCAAGATCGATCCGCCAGAGCAAATTTTTCACCCGAACCACCAGTTCACGTAGCTCCAGCGGTTTGGTGACATAATCATCAGCGCCCATTTCCAGGCCCACAATACGATCAATTTGGTCGCTGCGACCCGTCACCAGAATGATGCCCACCGTTGAGCGTTCGCGCAGGGCGCGCGTCAGCATTAAGCCATTTTCGTCCGGAAGATTGATGTCTAACAGAATCAAATCGACAGGGTGTAGCGACATGATTTCACGCAGGCCGGCTCCGCTGGCGGTGACTGAGACGTAATAACCTTCCTGTTCGAAGTAAGCCTGTAACCGCGCCTGGGTGACCGGATCATCTTCAACAATGACTATGTGATGCGACATCCTGGTTGCTGTCTCTTTCTGTTCATATCTGTTCACATTGTGCCGTAAGCCATTCATCCTGACCAGTGTTGCTGTTCACATTTGATAAATAAGATCCTCTGTAACTAAACCATATAATTACAGGGGCTATTATGCGGAAACTATGGAGGGCGCTGCTCAGACCGAGCGCACGTTGGTCAGTGTTGGCGCTGGTCGTTATCGGGATTGTGGTCGGCATCGCGCTGATCGTCTTACCGCACGTTGGCATTAAATTAACCAGTTCAACCGAGTTTTGCGTGAGTTGTCACAGCATGCAGCCGGTTTATGAAGAATATAAACAGTCGGTGCATTTTCAGAATGCCTCCGGGGTGCGCGCGGAGTGTCACGATTGCCACATTCCATCAGATATCCCTGGTATGGTGAAACGTAAGCTGGAGGCCAGCAACGATATCTACCAGACCTTTGTTGCCCACTCTATTGATACGCCTGAGAAATTCGAAGCCAAACGCGCCGAGCTGGCGGAGCGCGAATGGGCGCGAATGAAAGAGAACAACTCCGCAACCTGTCGTTCCTGTCATAACTATGACGCGATGGATCACGCTAAACAGCATCCTGAAGCCGCACGCCAGATGAAAATTGCGGCGAAGGATAACCAGTCCTGTATTGACTGCCATAAAGGCATTGCGCACCAACTTCCCGACATGAGTAGCGGTTTCCGCAAGCAGTTTGATGCGCTTCGCGCCAGTGCGAATGATGATGGCGATACGCTCTACTCCCTTGACATCAAACCTCTGTATGCCGCGAAAGGTGATAAAGAACCCGCAGGATCACTGCTGCCCGCCTCTGAAGTCAAAGTGTTAAAGCGTGACGGCGACTGGCTGCAAATCGAAATTGTGGGCTGGACCGAAAGTAACGGACGTCAGCGCGTGTTGGCGCAACTGCCGGGTAAGCGCATTTTTGTGGCTTCTATTCGCGGTGATATCCAGCAGCACGTGAAAACGCTGGAGCAAACCACCGTCGCGGAAACGAATACGCCGTGGAGTAAGTTGCAAGCTACCGCCTGGATGCACAAGGGCGATATGGTTAACGACATCAAGCCGATTTGGGCCTATGCCGACTCACTCTATAACGGAACCTGTAACCAGTGCCACGGCGCCCCAGAGAAAGAACACTTTGACGCCAACGGCTGGATTGGCACGTTGAACGGCATGATTGGGTTTACCAGTCTGGATAAACGCGAAGAACGTACCTTGCTGAAATATCTGCAGATGAATGCCTCTGACACCACGGACAAGCCACATAGCGCTACGGGAGAAAGCAATGAAAAATAACGATCTCTTTCAGGCATCTCGCCGACGTTTTCTGCTGCAATTGGGCGGTTTGACCGTAGCCGGTATGGTAGGACCCTCTCTACTCACACCGCGTAGCGCCAGTGCCGCCGAGGTACAGGGAACAGGTGTTAGAGAAGGAATTTTGACCGGTTCTCACTGGGGAGCAATCCGTGCCACCGTGGTTGATGGACGTTTTATCGAGGCGAAGCCGTTTGAGCGTGATAAGTACCCGTCCAAAATGATCGCCGGACTGCCGGATCATGTGCACGGTAGCGCGCGTATCCGTTATCCGATGGTGCGCGTTGACTGGTTACGTAAACGACACCAGAGCGATACCACACAGCGCGGCGATAACCGCTTTGTGCGCGTTTCCTGGGATGAAGCGCTGGACTTCTTCTATCAGGAGCTGGAGCGCATTCAGAAGAACTATGGTCCAAGTGCGCTGCTCACGGCCAGCGGCTGGCAATCAACCGGCATGTTCCATAATGCTTCCGGCATGCTGGCGCGCGCCATTGCGCTGCACGGCAACAGCGTGGGCACCGGGGGAGACTATTCCACCGGCGCCGCTCAGGTGATCCTGCCGCGGGTGGTGGGTTCAATGGAGGTGTATGAGCAACAAACCTCCTGGCCATTGGTGTTGAAGAACAGCAAAACCATTGTGCTGTGGGGCTCCGATCTGATCAAAAACCAGCAGGCGAACTGGTGGTGTCCGGATCATGATGTCTATGAATACTACGAGCAGTTGAAGGAAAAAGTGGCGCGTGGCGAGATCTCTGTCATCAGTATTGACCCGGTCATCACCTCGACTCATGACTATCTGGGTCGTGATAAGGTTAAACACATTGCCGTAAATCCGCAGGCTGATGTGCCGCTACAGTTGGCGTTGGCGCACACGCTCTATACCGAGAAGCTCTATGACCCGCATTTTCTCGATAACTACTGCGTAGGGTTTGAACAGTTTCTGCCTTATTTGCTGGGAGAAAGTGACGGACAGCCTAAAGATGCCTTGTGGGCGGAAAAAATATGTGGGATCGATGCCGACACGATTCGTGAACTGGCACGGCAGATGGCGGGTGGTAGAACGCAAATTATTGCCGGCTGGTGCGTCCAGCGCATGCAGCATGGGGAGCAATGGGCGTGGATGATTGTGGTGCTGGCTTCAATGCTCGGACAAATCGGTTTACCCGGCGGGGGCTTTGGTTTTGGCTGGCACTATAACGGCGCGGGTACGCCAGGCCGTAAGGGTGTAATTCTGAGTGGTTTTTCTGGCTCCACTACCGTTCCTCCGATACATGACAGCACCGATTATAAGGGCTATAGCAGTACCATCCCTATTGCACGTTTTATTGATGCGATACTGGAGCCGGGCAAGCAAATTAACTGGAACGGTAAAACGGTGAAACTGCCGCCGTTGAAGATGTGCGTTTTCGCCGGGACCAATCCGTTCCATCGTCACCAGCAGATCAACCGCATTATTGAGGGCTGGCGGAAGCTGGAAACCGTTATCGCTATTGATAATCAGTGGACCTCGACCTGTCGCTTCGCCGACATTGTATTGCCCGCGACGACGCAATTTGAACGTAACGATCTCGACCAGTATGGCAACCACTCCAACCGCGGCATTATCGCCATGAAACAGCTGGTACAGCCGCAATTTGAAGCGCGGAATGATTTCGATATTTTCCGCGATCTTTGCCGCCGCTTTAATCGTGAAGAGGCCTTCACCGAAGGGTTGGATGAGATGGGGTGGTTGAAGCGGATCTGGCAGGAAGGAAGCCTGCAGGGGAAAGGGCGCGGCGTTCATCTCCCGGCATTTGACGTCTTCTGGAATCAGCAGGAGTACGTTGAGTTCGAGCATCCGCAGATGTTTGTTCGACATCAGGCATTCCGCGAAGATCCCGATCTTGAGCCGCTGGGGACACCAAGCGGTTTGATCGAAATTTTCTCGAAAACTATTGCCGATATGCAGTATGACGACTGCCAGGGGCATCCGATGTGGTTTGAGAAAATCGAACGATCACACGGCGGGCCGGGGTCGCAGCGTTGGCCGCTGCATCTGCAATCCGTCCACCCGGACTTCCGTCTGCATTCGCAGCTTTGTGAATCTGAAGCGCTACGTAAGCATTATGCGGTAAGTGGCAAAGAACCGGTGTTTATCAACCCGCAAGATGCCAGTGCAAGAGGAATTCGCAATGGTGATATCGTCCGTGTATTTAATGCGCGTGGACAAGTGCTCGCCGGGGCAGTTGTCTCCGATCTCTACTCGCCTGGCGTCGTGCGTATTCATGAAGGTGCCTGGTACGACCCGGAGAACGGCGGAGAAATCGGGGCACTGTGCAAATACGGCAACCCGAACGTGTTAACGATAGATATCGGCACGTCTCAATTGGCACAAGCCACCAGTGCCCATACTGCGCTGGTGGAAATCGAGAAATATACTGGCAAGCTGGCGAATGTGACGGCGTTCAGCGGCCCGATAAAAATGGTGGCGCAGTGCGAATATGTTCCGGCAGAGCAGGTGAAGTCATGATGAAAGACTCTTCCCTGACACCCGAGCAGGTGGCCTGCGTTTACGCCTGGCTGGCGCAGTTATTTTCCCGTGAACGAGATGACGAAAGCCTGGAGCAGTTGCAGTCCAGCGAAATGGCGGAGTGGTTTGCATTGCTAAAAAGTGAGCCATCGCTTGAGGCGGAAGTACTTCTGCTGGAGGAAAAAATTGCGGCGCTTAAGATGCGTGAAGACGTCACTCTGGAACTGGCAGCTGATTTTTGCAGCCTGTTTCTGATGTCGGATGAACATGCGGCATTACCCTATGCGTCGGCTCATCTTGAAGAGGGACCGAACTACGGCGTCATTAAACAACTGTTATCTGATGCGGGCATGCAGGTCAGCGATACGTTTAGCGAATCAGCCGATCACCTGGCGATTTTCGTCGAACTGCTGAGCCATCTGCATTTTTCACTGGCTGAAGCTGGCTTGCGTCATCGGCAAATTGACGCGCTGCGCAGAGAAACGCTGGCGGGGTTGTTACGCTGGTTACCGGAATTCACCGCTAAATGCTGTCGTTATGATGATTTCGGGTTTTATGGCGCACTGAGCCAGCTGTTGCTGGCATTGGTCAGGCTGGATAATCAGCACTGAGTGCTGATCTGCGTCGGAATAAAAACGGGCGAAAATTTACGCCCGTTTTTATTGTGTTAGCCAGTGTCAACGTACAACCAGCACCGGACATTTTGCATGGCGCACTACGGCAGAAGCCGTTGAACCCAGCAGGTAGGTGCTAAAACCGGGCTTATGCGAGGCGATGACGATAAGTTCGGCGTCAACCGCTTCCGCCAGTTTGAGGATCTGATCCTTCGGCGGGCCGTAAACGACGTGGATTTGACTCCTGCCAGCAGGAATGTTGAATTGCTTAACAATCTCTTCGAGTTTTTCGCTGGCCTTGGCCTGCAGACCACTGCGGTCCGGGAATTCGCTAGAGTAGGCCAGTCCCAGCGAGGCATAGAACGGAACGGTAGGAATAACGGCCAGAAAATGGACCTTGGCGGTTTTGGCATGCGCCTGAACCTGCGGCACAACATGGCGGGTTAAATCGGCTTCAGAGATATCAATGGGCACCAGAATTGAGCGATACATATTCACTACCTCCTGTTTGTTTACCTCTATCCTGAGTGTATCCAAGGTTGTCTCTGTATAATAAGTGACCAGATCAAGGTTACGTGCATAATTGTCGTTAATGATAAACGGGGAACGTAAGTTCCCGTTTTCTAATGCAGATGTGGGGCACGTTTTACCGCCTTTAGTTCGCCAGCACGATGACATCCCCCGTTGCCGGGGCTTTTGTTCCCGGTAGCCACATCCGTCCCCACGAACTGGTACAATGACAGCCGAGCAGTTTTTCCGGTTGCTGCTGCTTAATAAATTGCCGCGTCCGCCACAGCTTAGCGGGGGAGGCGGCGCGTAAATGGAACCCACCGATGAGGGCGTGAATTTTGCCAATGCCGGTGATGTTCTGGCAATGGCGGACGATATTTTCTATTCCCCGGTGCCCGCAGCCGGTAATGATCACCAGCCCGCGGTCAGATTTATAGATCAATACGCCTTCATCGCTGATGTAATCCGGCTGAGGCGTTTTCTCGCGAATAATACCGTAGGCTTGCGGTGTGGGTACGCTAATTTCCCCGGACCACAAAAAACGATCGCTTATCGCCAACGGTTCGCGGGTGTATTCCATATTCAGACGAGAGTAGTCGTTATCGCGGGAGAGTTTTTTAATTTGTCGCGGCTTTCCCGCAAGCGTTATCGACGCGTAACGCTCGCAGGCTATTTGAGGATGGCAAATAATACGGCTGTTATCGGCAAGCCAGGGGACGCCGCCACAATGATCGTAATGACCATGTGACAGCACCACGGCGGTTAATTGCGTCAGGTCGATCCCCATTTGCGCAGCGTTTAGTATGAAGCTGTCATCCGGCCCGGTATCAAACAGTATGGTGGTGGTTTCATCCTGAATTAACAGACTTAATCCAGGCTTTGCCCGTAATGATTTATCTGCACCAGCAGCGCGCCGGTTTTCAAGCAATACCGTGAGGGTTAAAGCCATGCCTGACTCCAGTCTTAAAACGGCATACTGTATCGCACTGCTTTTGAGAGCGCTGTGATCGCAGCGCCCTTTGGCGTTATCCGTTATTGTGCAGAGTTTGCCTGCGCACGGTGTTTTTCCGCCTGTTGCTCATGGGCATAGGAATGAGCATTATTTGTCGACTGATGTACTACCATCGCTTTTTCATGTTCATTCATTTGTGAAAATGATTGTGCATGGGATGACGTTTCTGCCGCATTAACGCCCGCTGAGATAAAAAACGCGATAGCTAAAAAAGAGGACATCTTATTCATCATATTTCTCCTGTGTGGGTTTACGGAAGAAATTATAATTAGCGCACGCTGTCAGCGACGTGACAGGAATATGACGGTTAAGTCAGAGAACAGGAATGACTTAACCGTCGTCACTAAAGATTAAATTGCATGCCGGGGCAGCGTCAGAATAAAGCGGGTGGCATGTGAATCAGATGTCACCGCAACTTTTCCCTGATGGGCAATGACTATCGATTTCACGATCGCAAGGCCAATACCGCTGCCTTCTCCCTTACGTTGCCGGGAAGGATCTACCCGATAGAAGCGGTCAAACAGTCGCGGAAGATGTTGCGGAGGAATTGGCGGGCCGGGGTTCTCAACGACTATCTGCACCTGTTCATCGGTCTCTTTCACCCGCACGGTCACTGACTCGCCTTTTGGCGTGTAGCGCATGGCGTTTGAAAGCAGATTACTCATTGCCCGGCGTAACATTAACGGATCGCCCGATACCCAGCATTCGCGCCCCTCAAAGCGTAAACCAACCTCACGCTCTTCTGCCCAGGCTTCGAAAAAGTCGAACACTTTACTGACCTCATCAGCCAGATTGAGCGCGGTCTTTTCCGGGATCAGTTGATTGTTGTCCGCTTGCGCCAGAAACAGCATGTCACTCACCATCTTCGACATCCGGCCAAATTCTTCGAGATTGGAATACAGCACGTCCTCCAGCTCTTTTTGGCTACGGGTCTGGCTCAGCGCAATTTCTGTTTGCGTGACCAGGTTGGTAATTGGGGTGCGGATCTCATGGGCAATATCCGCTGAGAAATTCGACTGACGTTTAAAAACATCCTCGATGCGTTCGATCATGTGATTAAACGAACTTACCAGCTGTTCCAGTTCAATAGGCACGGCTTGCGGGTCGAGGCGTACGTCGAGATCTTTCGAGGTGATATTTTGGATGCGGCGACTGACATTACGGATAGGCTCATGGCCTTTATAAACGGCGAACAGCACGATAAAAACAATCATCATACTAATCAGCGATGCTGTCATAATCAGTTTGTTTTTCAGGTCATTAATATAGTGCAGATGAAAATCGATCGATAACGCCAGGTACAGCGTATATGCCGGTTTTCCATTGGCAAGCTGTCCGACAGGCAAACGAATCATGCGCCAGTTTGATGATGTCATCTGCCCGTGCGTATGTTTGGGCGTTTGCAGCATGGGACCAGATATAATAAAGACATCGCGGGCATGGGCATTTTTATCCGGCCTTGCACTGGCAATAAATTGCCGGAGATCCGGGGTGCCAGGTGAATGAAAAATAGCCTTCTGATTGCTATCTTCCAGAGAAATAATGACGTTCGAGTAACCCGCCACGACGTTTTTTAGCGTTTCCAGTCGGCGTGATTCAGGTTCGTTCGGTTGATTAAGAATACGCTCCAGCGTGGTGCTGATCTCTTGTAAATCATTGATGTCCTGCTCGGCGAAATGCACTTTTACTGAGTGGATCATTATCCATGCGAAGGCGAAAAATGAAGCGATAGTCGCCAGACTGATAAAAAAGGTCAGTCGCGTCGCCAGGGAAAAAGGGCGTTGCCATCGTTTACTGGCCATCAGGAACCTCAAGCATATATCCCACACCGCGCACGGTCTGAATCAGTTTCGGCTCAAAGTCATTATCGATTTTGGCGCGCAGACGCTTAACGGCGACGTCGATGGCGTTGGTATCGCTGTCAAAATTCATATCCCAGACCTGAGAGGCAATCAGCGAGCGGGGTAAAACTTCTCCCTGGTGGCGCAGGAAAAACTCAAGCAGCGTAAACTCTTTGCTGGTCAGGGTGATGCGCGCCCCGCAGCGGGTGACTTTTCTACTCACCAGATCAACCATTAAATCTGCGACCTGAAACTGGCTTTCAACAATCACCGCCGCGCCCCGGCGTAATAGCGTTCTGACCCGCGCCAACAGTTCGGCAAAGGCAAACGGTTTGACCAGATAATCGTCAGCGCCTAATTCCAGACCTTTAACCCGATGTTCAATAGTACCCAGCGCGGTGAGGAGAAGAATGGGCATGCCTTTGTTGGCGCTACGCAGCATGCGTACGATATCCCAGCCGTTTACATCCGGCAGCATGATGTCGAGTATGAGCAGATCGTAATCGCCGGTCATCGCCAGGTGGTACCCGTTCAGGCCGTTGTCCGCCAAATCCACGACAAAACCTGCTTCCGTCAGGCCTTTTGTCAGATATTCACCGGTTTTTTTCTCATCTTCGACTATCAAAATCTTCATCGCATTCTCCTTCTCGCACTGCTTGTGCGGACTTTCAATTCTAGGGAAGCGGGATCGGATAGCAATCGGTTATTGGGAAAATGACAGTTTTGTCATTTTCCTGTCACCGGTTAAACAGAGTCACTTCGTTAAAGTACAACCCTATAAATTCCTACATATTTTAGGGTCATCAGTCCGGTCAGGACGAGAAGAACTATGAGCAAATTTAAGCTTCTTACCCTCAGCGCGATATTCGTTCTCGCCGGTTGTTCATTAGCGCCGGACTATCAGCGCCCGGCTTTACCGGTGCCACAGCAATTCTCCTTAAGCCAGAATGCGCTGGTGTCAGCCTCTGGGAATTATCAGGACACCGGTTGGCGAACCTTCTTCGTTGACGACCAGGTGAAGGCGCTGATTGGTGAGGCGCTGGTCAATAACCGCGATTTGCGTATGGCAGTGCTGAAGGTTCAGGAGGCGCGAGCGCAATATGGCGTCACGGACGCTGACCGCTATCCGCAAATTACGGCAGGCTCCAGCGGTACCTACAGCGGTAAATTAAAAGGCGACAGCAGCACCGATCGCGAATTCGAGGCCGGGCTGAATCTCAGTTTCGATTTGGATTTTTTTGGTCGGCTGAAAAATATGAGTGAAGCCGATCGACAGAATTTCTTTGCCAGCGAAGAGGCGCGTCGGGCGGTACATATCTCATTAATCTCTAACGTGTCGCAAAGTTATTTCAATCAGCGTCTGGCTTATGCACAACTGCAAATTGCCGAAGAAACGCTGCAAAACTATCAGCGTTCCTACGCCTTTGTTGAAAAACAACTGGTCACCGGTAGCACTAACGTACTGGCGCTGGAACAGGCGCGGGGCGTGATTGAAAGTACGCGCAGCGAAATCGCGAAGCGTAAAGGTGAACTGGCGCAGGCGAATAACGCGCTGCAACTGTTGCTGGGTACCTACGGAAAATTACCCGAGGATCGGGCGCTCAGTCGCGGAGATATTAAACCGGTTACGCTGCCGCCATCACTCTCGTCGCAGATACTGTTGCAGCGCCCGGATATTATGGAAGCTGAGCACGGATTAATGGCGGCGAATGCCAATATCGGCGCCGCGCGGGCGGCATTTTTCCCGTCGATTACCCTGACCAGCTCTGTGTCCAGTAGCAGCAGCGATCTCTCCAGCTTATTTAATGCTGCCAGCGGCATGTGGAATTTTGTCCCCAAAATAGATATTCCCATTTTTAACGCCGGACGTAATCAGTCCAATCTCGATCTGGCTGAAATTCGCCAACAGCAGTCGGTGGTGAATTACGAACAAAAGATTCAGGGCGCATTTAAAGAGGTGGCGGATGCGCTGGCGTTGCGCCAAAGCATTGCCGAGCAAATTAGCGGCCAGCAGCGCTACCTGGCGTCATTGCAAATCACGCTACAACGCGCCAGAGCGCTTTATCAGAATGGCGCGGTTAGCTATATCGAAGTTCTGGATGCTGAACGTTCTTTATTTGCCACGCAGCAATCGCTGCTCGATCTTAATTACTCCCAGCAGGTTAATGAAATTAAGCTGTTTGCTGCCTTAGGCGGCGGTTGGGTGGAGTAATCCTTAATATTAACTTTTCAGGAGCATCAATTATGAATACTACCGCCAAAGCCGTGCTGTTAAGCCTTTTCTCTGTGGTCATATTTAACGCTCAGGCCAATGAGCATCAACATAGCGAGATGATGAATATGCAGCCGGCGGCTCAGCAGGAACAACGCATTAGCGCTACCGGGGTGATTGAAGCTGTTGATATGGAGAGTAAAAAAGTCACGATTAAACATGATCATATTCCGGCGGTGAACTGGCCGGCCATGACGATGCGTTTTACGCTGGTGGCCGATACCAGGGCTGACGATATTAAGCCGGGTGATAAGGTCGCGTTTACGTTTGTTCAGCAGGGAAATATCTCTGTTTTACGCGATATTCACATCAATAAATAACGTTCTCGCTGGTCTCTTTAATTCTTGCCCGGGTTCTTGCGAGCGCGGGTGAGATTATCGCGCAATGGAAATCATTATGGCGTCTTTAAATATTAAAAATACCGCGCTTATTCTCGCTGGCATGATTGCAGGCGGAATTATTTCTGTCGGTGTTTATACTTATTATTCATCCGCAAAAGTATCGACCGAAACCGGACAGGCTTCGCCAAAAGAAGCCAGAAAAGTTCTGTTCTGGTATGACCCCATGTATCCGAATACGCGTTTTGACAAGCCGGGCAAATCGCCGTTCATGGATATGGATTTAATCCCGAAATATGCCGATGAAGAGACCGCAAGCGCGTCAGCACCTGGTGTGCGCATCGATCCCACTCAGACCCAGAATCTGGGGCTAAAAACGGAACCCGTGCGTCGGGGGCCACTGCACTATGCGCAAACTTTCCCGGCTAACGTGAGCTATAACGAATACCAGTTTGTTATTGTCCAGGCACGCTCCGCTGGCTTTATCGAGAAGGTTTACCCGCTTACCGTGGGTGACAAAATCAAGAAGGGTTCTCCGCTCATTGACCTGACGATTCCTGACTGGGTTGAGGCACAGAGCGAATATTTGCTGCTGCGCGAGACCGGCGGCAGCGCGACGCAGGTGGAAGGGATTCTGGAGCGATTACGCCTTGCCGGTATGCCGGAAGCGGATATCCAGCGTTTAAAGTCGACGCGTAAAATTCAGACCCGCTTTACCCTGAAAGCCCCCATTGATGGGGTGATCACCGCATTCGATTTGCGTACCGGCATGAACATTTCTAAAGACAATGTGGTCGCGAAAATTCAGGGAATGGATCCGGTATGGGTCAGCGCGTCGGTCCCGGAATCTATTGCCTGGCTGATTAAAGACGCCTCGCAATTTCGCATCACGGTTCCTGCCTGGCCGGATAAGCCATTCACCATCAGTAAGTGGAGTATTTTGCCAAGCGTTGATGCCACCACGCGTACCCTCCAGCTGCGTTTGCAGGTTGATAACCCCGACGAAGCGCTCAAGCCTGGAATGAATGCTTACCTGCAATTGAAAACGCAAAGCGAGCCGATGCTGCTGATCCCGTCTAAAGCGTTAATTGATACGGGTACCGAACAGCGGGTGATTACCGTTGATCAGGAAGGTCGATTTGTGCCGAAGCAGGTGGCTGTTTTCCATGAATCTCAGGGGCAGACGGCTATTCGCTCAGGCCTGACTGAAGGTGAAAAAGTGGTGTCCAGCGGTCTGTTCCTGATTGACTCCGAGGCGAATATTTCTGGTGCCCTTGACCGTATGCGCGCCCAGAACAGTGGTGCGCAAGACGCAGGCGCGATGCCGGCCCAGGCGACCCATTCACATTGAGGATATGATAAATGATTGAATGGATTATCCGCCGTTCAGTGGCAAACCGTTTCCTGGTGATGATGGGGGCGCTGTTTCTCAGCATCTGGGGAACCTGGACCATCATTAACACGCCGGTTGATGCGCTGCCCGATCTCTCTGATGTCCAGGTGATAGTCAAAACCAGCTACCCCGGACAGGCCCCGCAAATCGTTGAGAATCAGGTCACTTATCCGCTGACCACCACCATGCTGTCGGTACCCGGCGCGAAAACGGTGCGCGGCTTCTCGCAGTTTGGCGATTCCTACGTGTACGTCATTTTTGAGGATGGTACCGATCCTTACTGGGCGCGCTCGCGCGTACTGGAATATCTCAACCAGGTGCAGGGAAAATTACCGGCAGGTGTTAGTGCTGAAATGGGGCCGGACGCCACGGGCGTCGGCTGGATCTTTGAATATGCGCTGGTGGATCGCAGCGGAAAACATGACCTCGCGGAATTACGTTCTCTTCAGGACTGGTTCTTAAAATATGAGTTAAAAACGATTCCTAACGTGGCGGAAGTGGCCTCGGTGGGCGGCGTGGTTAAACAGTACCAGGTAGTTATCGACCCGATGAAGCTGACGCAATATGGCATCAGCCTGGCGGAGGTGAAATCTGCGCTGGATACGTCAAATCAGGAAGCGGGCGGCTCGTCGGTGGAGATGGCCGAAGCCGAATATATGGTTCGTGCCAGTGGCTATCTGCAAACGCTTGATGATTTTAATAACATCGTCCTGAAAACCGGGGCCGATGGTGTACCGGTTTATCTGCGCGATGTGGCACGCGTCCAGATTGGGCCGGAAATGCGCCGTGGGATCGCCGAACTCAATGGCGAAGGCGAAGTCGCGGGTGGCGTGGTTATTCTGCGATCCGGTAAAAATGCGCGTGAGGTGATCTCCGCCGTTAAAGCCAAACTCGATACGCTGAAAAGCAGCCTGCCGGAAGGCGTTGAGGTAGTTACAACATACGATCGCAGTCAGCTTATCGACCGCGCCATTGATAACCTGAGCTACAAGCTACTGGAGGAGTTTATCGTCGTTGCGCTGGTGTGCGCGCTGTTCCTGTGGCATCTGCGTTCGGCATTGGTGGCGATTATTTCCCTGCCGTTGGGGCTGTGTATCGCGTTTATCGTGATGCATTTCCAGGGGCTGAACGCCAATATTATGTCGCTCGGGGGAATTGCTATTGCCGTCGGGGCGATGGTTGATGCGGCAATCGTGATGATTGAGAACGCCCATAAGCGACTGGAAGAGTGGGGGCATCAGCATCCGGGTGAAACGCTGGATAACGCCACGCGCTGGAAGGTCATTACCGACGCCTCGGTGGAAGTCGGTCCGGCATTGTTCATCAGCCTGCTGATTATCACGTTGTCATTTATTCCTATTTTCACCCTTGAAGGGCAGGAAGGGCGGCTGTTTGGTCCGCTGGCGTTCACCAAAACCTATGCCATGGCGGGCGCGGCGTTTCTGGCCATTGTGGTTATTCCGATCCTGATGGGGTTCTGGATCCGCGGGAAAATACCGGCGGAAAGCAGCAATCCGCTTAACCGCTTCCTGATCCGTATTTACCATCCACTATTGCTGAAGGTGCTGCACTGGCCCAAAACCACAATCCTGGTCGCGGTGCTGTCAATACTGACGGTTATCTACCCGCTGAATAAAGTCGGTGGTGAATTCCTGCCGCAGATTAATGAAGGCGATTTGCTGTATATGCCTTCGACACTGCCGGGGATTTCGGCGGCGCAGGCGGCGGACATGCTGCAAAAAACCGATAAGCTGATCATGACCGTTCCTGAAGTGGCGCGCGTATTTGGTAAAACCGGCAAGGCGGAAACCGCAACAGATTCCGCGCCGCTGGAAATGGTTGAAACGACGATCCAACTGAAGCCGCAGGATCAGTGGCGTCCGGGTATGACGATGGACAAAATCATCGCCGAGCTGGACAAAACCGTGCGCTTGCCGGGGCTGGCGAATCTGTGGGTACCACCTATTCGTAACCGCATCGACATGCTCTCTACCGGGATAAAAAGCCCTATTGGGATTAAAGTGTCAGGTAACGTTCTGGCTGATATCGACACCACGGCGGAACAAATTGAAGAGGTGGCCAGAACCGTGCCGGGCGTCGCCTCTGCGTTAGCTGAGCGTCTGGTAGGGGGACGCTATCTCAACGTGGATATTAATCGTGAGAAAGCGGCCCGTTATGGCATGACCGTTGGCGATGTACAGCTGTTTGTGACCTCCGCTGTGGGAGGCGCGATGGTGGGCGAAACGGTAGAAGGGATCGCGCGTTATCCTATCAACCTTCGCTATGCGCAGAGCTATCGCGATAGCCCGCAAGCGCTGCGTAATTTGCCCATTCTGACCCCCATGAAACAGCAAATCACCCTGGCTGATGTGGCGGATGTCACGGTCGTTTCTGGGCCGTCAATGTTAAAAACCGAAGATGCGCGACCCACCAGTTGGATTTACATCGATGCCCGCGATCGTGACATGGTTTCGGTGGTGAACGATCTGCAAAAAGCGATCGCGGAAAAGGTACAGTTAAAGCCGGGGACCAGCGTGGCGTTCTCCGGTCAGTTCGAACTGCTTGAACGCGCCAGCCATAAGCTCAAATTGATGGTGCCGATGACGCTGATGATTATCTTCGTCCTGCTTTATCTGGCTTTCCGTCGCTTTGGCGAAGCGCTGCTGATTATCACCAGCGTTCCCTTTGCGCTGGTAGGAGGCATCTGGTTCCTCTACTGGATGGGGTTCCATATGTCGGTTGCGACCGGAACCGGGTTTATTGCGCTGGCTGGCGTGGCCGCGGAGTTTGGCGTGGTGATGCTGATGTATCTACGCCACGCCATAGAAGCAGAGCCTGCGCTGGAAAATCCGCAAACCTTTACGGCAGATAAACTGGATGAAGCGTTATATCACGGCGCTGTACTGCGCGTGCGCCCGAAAGCGATGACCGTGGCGGTGATTATCGCCGGGCTGTTGCCCATCTTGTGGGGGACAGGAGCCGGGTCAGAAGTGATGAGCCGCATCGCCGCACCGATGATTGGCGGGATGATTACTGCGCCGCTGTTGTCGCTATTCATTATTCCGGCAGCCTATAAGCTGATGTGGCTGCACAGACATCGCAAGCAAAAGTAACCTTATCAATCATACGCCTGTCTTCGGTTTGTACCCCGAAGCAGGCGTAGCTCTATGCTTCCAGCGCTTTCACGCGTTTGCGGTACTCGCCCGGCGTACAGCCGAATTCGCGTAGAAAGACTTTATAAAACGATGACTCGCTGGCGTAGCCCACCGATTCAGCTACCACAATCAATGGTTGAGATCCGCGTGACAACATCTGAGCGGCGATTTGCAGGCGCAAAGTGGTTAACACCGCCAGCGGTGTGGCGTTTGAGACTTCACGGAATAATTGCGCAAAGCTGGCCCGCGACATGTGTACGCGTTTCGCCAGCTCTTCGACGGTCCACGCAAAGGACGGTGATTCGAGCATCAGAAACACCACGGCTCCGAGTTTGGGGTGCAGCAGTAAATTCAACACGTTTTGTGCGGGCGATGCTCTGGTTAACCACTCACGAACGGCTAAGGCGAACAGCGTGGCGCATTGTTGGCTGCATACAGCGCTGGAACCCGGCAGCCCACTAATGGATTCCTGTTGCAATAGCGCAATCACGGCCTTGAGCCAATGGCTGACGGGACTCTTTTCTTCAGGCGCCAGAATCAGTGCTTCCGGCAGCGCGGTTAAAAAATAGCGTGAGGTGGCGTGCAGTCGCAGGCTACCGCAAACGATATGCGTTTGTTCATCCCCTGACTGGCAAAGTCGATGGGCGGAGTTCTGCGGCAGGATAACGAGAGTCCCTGGTCGCAGGGTGAAAGATGTCCCGTCAGGCATGTCAAGTTGGGCTGCTCCCTGAGTGACTGTATGCCAGCGGATAACGGATAGCTCGCCCGCCGCATGCGGCAGTTGCCAGTTTCTGCTCAACAAACAGTTTTGATCGATCGAGCCTTGCGGGTCGTTAAGCATGAGTAATCGACTAAGGGCATCCATGAAGACTCCTGGGCAGTTTTAATCACTATTGGTTTGGCGGAATTATCTCGTCAAGTTTAAATTAAAGTAATACCTTCAAGGTGTTAATTTATTATGCTTATGTGTTTCATGAAAAGAGGTTAAAAGTGATTTAGACGATTTAACAGTAATAAGCGCGTTCTGGATACATTTCCCTTGTCTGGTTACCCCTATACTTCAGTTCAACAAATGAACAGTGACCAGGCGGAGAGAGCATGAATCAGTATCAGGCGATTATTATTGGATTTGGCAAAGCGGGTAAAACGCTGGCAGCTACCCTGGCAAAAACGGGCTGGCGGGTGGCGATTGTTGAACAGTCGAACACCATGTATGGCGGGACATGCATCAACATCGGCTGTATTCCAACCAAAACCCTGGTACATGACGCTGAACTTCAACATGATTTTGCTGCGGCGATGCAGCGCAAGGCTGCCGTTGTCAGTTTCCTGCGCGATAAAAACTTCCATAATCTGGCCGACCTGGAAAATGTCGATGTGATCGACGGTCGTGCTGAGTTTGTCGATAACCATACTGTGCGAGTCGTGCAGTCAACAGGCGCGATTGAGCTAAGCGGCGAGAAGATCTTTATTAATACCGGCGCGCAGTCAACGGTTCCAGACGTGGAAGGGTTAACCACCACACCGGGGGTGTTTGGCAGCACCGGGCTGTTGAATTTGACGCAACGGCCTGAACGTCTGGGAATTTTGGGTGGCGGTTACATTGGTGTGGAGTTCGCATCAATGTTTGCTAACTTCGGCAGCAAAGTTACCCTTTATGAAGCCGCTCCGCTGTTTTTAGCCCGTGAAGATCGGGATATTGCCGAAACTATCGCCAGGATTTTACGCGACAAAGGCGTTGAGATTATCCTTAACGCCAACGTACAGGCGGTTTCGTCCGGGGACGGCGCGGTACAGGTGAAAATGCCTGAGGGCGCTCAGACTGTGGATGCGCTGCTGGTGGCATCGGGCCGCAAACCGGCGACCGAAAACCTGCAGTTGCAGAAAGCGGGTGTGGATGTAAACGACCGCGGTGCCATTATTGTGAATAAATATTTGCGTACATCGGCAGATAATATTTGGGCAATGGGCGATGTTACCGGCGGGTTGCAGTTCACTTATATTTCACTGGATGATTTCCGTATTGTGCGTGACAACCTGTTAGGCGAGGGGAGACGTCACACCGGCGATCGTCAAAATATACCGTATTCCGTCTTTATGACGCCGCCGCTTTCCCGCGTGGGGATGACCGAAGAACAGGCTCGCGCCAGCGGTGCTTCTGTGCAGGTAGTCACGCTGCCGGTGGCGGCGATTCCGCGTGCGCGAGTGATGGATGACACACGCGGCGTACTTAAAGCGGTGGTGGATAGTGAAACGAAACAGATATTAGGTGTTTCGCTATTATGTGTGGATTCACATGAGATGATTAATATCATCAAGACGGTTATGGATGCAGGATTACCCTATACAACCTTACGCGATCAAATATTTACCCATCCGAGTATGAGTGAATCATTAAACGATCTCTTTTCTCTCGTTAAATAATAAAAGCGTAGTCTGCATGTTTGCCCCACCCGTGTGGGGCTTTTTTTGTCTTTTTAACGGCTGGATACTCATTGACAGTTATTCTGGCGTCCTGGATGAAATAAAATAAATTGGCATGTTTTATTATAGTGCCACTGAAATCACTGTTTAATGGAAATAGGAATGAACATGTTTAAAACTACGTTACTAATGACCGCGTTACTGACTGCACCGGTGACATTTTCCGCATTGGCGCAAACCGAAGTTGTCCATGTTAGCGTGTCTGCCATATCTGGTGCGCCTTCCGAAATAGAGGATGCTATTGCGAAACTGGCGCAGGAAAATAATGCAACGTCCTGGAAAATCACCTCAATGCGCATTGATGGCAGCACTCACGCAACGGCAATTTTATACAAGTGAGGAGAGCCTGCATGGAAAAGTATCTGCGTTTACTCAGTAAGGGCGATAAAATTGGATTGACCTTAATTCGCCTGAGCATTGCAATTGTTTTTATCTGGATTGGGTTATTAAAATTTGTACCTTACGAAGCTGACAGTATTACGCCATTTGTTGCTAATAGCCCGGTAATGTCATTTTTTTATGAACATCCAGAAGAGTATAAGCAGCATTTAACCCACGAAGGTGAGTTTAAGCCACAGGAGCGTGAATGGCAGGCGGCGAATAATACCTATACATTCTCCAATGGTCTGGGCGTAGTCGAAGTTCTTATCGCTTTATTGGTGCTGGCAAATCCTGTTAGCCGTTGGTTGGGATTAATTGGCGGCATACTGGCATTTGCCACGCCGATTGTTACCTTATCCTTTTTGATTACCACACCAGAGGCATGGGTAATGCCGTTGGGCGATTTACATCATGGTTTTCCGTACTTGTCCGGGGCCGGGCGTCTGGTATTGAAAGACACGCTAATGCTGGCGGGAGCAGTGATGATCATCGCAGACTCATCTCGATCAATAATTAAGCAGCGGTATTGAATTTTTAACGTTGTACCCTCTGTAAGATAGCAAGCCACTCTAGTTCTATTCGGTATTTGCCGGGCCAGCAGGATGCTGGCTTTTTTCTGACTTAAGGGAAATTTATTTAATATATAAAATGTTATTATTCACTTTATAACAATCACGCGTCAGGCTGTATTGGCAGTTAATGATATGAAGATGTAAGCATCATACGCACTGACGACAAAAGCGCGACAACCTGCGCATTGCCCAACCATCCCAACACCTTCATTTTTCTTTGTTTTTTTCTGTGCAATTCTTGCTATTTGTTATCTCAAAACCGCATCTTAAATAAAATTATTATTCATTTTTGTTATAGTTAATCCATAAGTTCGCGTAGTTTTAAGCGCGGCTTAAGCTAGAATTATCCTGATTAAATGTTTTTACGTATCAATAATTGGCTAAAGATAGTTAAAAACTTAATTTTTAACCAACTGTCTGACATGGAATCCACTATGGTAATTAAGCACCAGGGCGGATGCTGATCTCGCGTTTTTGGGTAACCAAAAGCGGGACATATCTTAAATATGGAAATAAGGGTTTTAGAATGAGCTTTGGATTAGCAAAGGACAACAAGTTTGAAATCATCGCTATCCTTCGTGAAGAGCTGCACAAGAAAACGAAACTGGAAGTCTTATGCGAAAACAGTAGCGTTATCACACAGCTAAATAGCTGCGCGGAATAGTAGATCACTGAAAGGGAACTCAGCCCGGATTGTGCGATCTGATCAATCGCCAAACCAACCAAAATCACCAACCGGACTGAGCGATGCCGATCA
>NZ_VDAY01000034.1:0-26387 GCF_019584005.1 Citrobacter sp. EC_71 | reverse complement strand
ATCGTCAAGCCAGGTCGAAAGCATAAAAAAGCCCCATCAGAGAATTGATGAGGCTATTGTCGTCTACCCGCCGGATCGTTCAACCGATCATTTTGCTTAACCGATCGGTGTTAGCTTTCGGGCTGGTTTTTTTGTTCTTCACGTCCGGGTTGTCTATCTTTTCAGCATCAAAACTTGATGCACATCAATTTTGGTATGACCAATGCACCGTTCGTGTTATTCTCACTCTCGAAGGACATTTTCATTATCGTAACTTATTGTTAATTAAAGGCTATGCCGATAACCTTTAATTAACAATTGGTTAATAAATTTGAGGGGGTCACGTTGACTACACCATTGAAAAGGATCGTGATTGTCGGCGGCGGTGCTGGCGGACTGGAAATGGCGACGCAGCTGGGCAAAAAGCTGGGACGTAAGAAAAAGGCCAAAATCACGCTGGTGGACAGAAACCACAGCCATTTGTGGAAACCGTTACTGCATGAAGTGGCGACAGGCTCTCTGGATGAAGGCGTGGATGCGCTGAGCTATCTGGCGCATGCCCGTAACCATGGCTTCCAGTTCCAGTTGGGCTCGGTAGTGGATATCGATCGCGAAGCGAAGACCATTACTATCGCTGAGCTGCGCGATGAGAAGGGCGATCTGCTGGTTCCTGAGCGTAAAGTGCCGTATGACACGCTGGTGATGGCGCTGGGCAGCACCTCCAACGACTTCAACACGCCGGGTGTCAAAGAGAACTGTATTTTCCTCGATAACCCGCATCAGGCGCGTCGTTTCCATCAGGAGATGCTGAATCTGTTCCTCAAGTATTCCGCAAATCTGGGCGCTAACGGTAAAGTGAATATTGCCATTGTTGGCGGCGGCGCGACGGGGGTTGAACTCTCCGCGGAACTGCACAATGCGGTTAAACAGCTGCACAGCTATGGTTATAAAGGGCTAACCAACGAGGCGCTGAACGTCACGCTGGTCGAAGCCGGTGAGCGGATTCTGCCTGCGCTGCCGCCGCGTATTTCCAGCGCGGCGCACAATGAGTTAACTAAGCTGGGCGTACGCGTATTAACCCAGACGATGGTTACCAGCGCTGACGAAGGCGGGCTGCATACCAAAGACGGCGAGTATATTGAGGCCGACCTGATGGTGTGGGCTGCGGGGATCAAAGCGCCAGACTTTATGAAAGACATCGGCGGTCTGGAAACGAACCGCATTAACCAACTGGTGGTGGAGCCGACGCTGCAAAGCACACGCGATCCCGATGTGTATGCGATTGGCGACTGCGCTTCCTGCGCGCGTCCGGAAGGTGGGTTTGTGCCGCCGCGCGCTCAGGCTGCGCACCAGATGGCGACCTGCGCGATGAACAATATCCTGGCGCAGATGAACGGCAAGCCGTTGAAAGCGTATCAGTACAAAGATCACGGCTCTCTGGTCTCGCTCTCTAACTTCTCTACCGTGGGGAGTCTGATGGGCAACCTGACGCGCGGTTCAATGATGGTTGAAGGCCGTATTGCGCGCTTTGTCTACATCTCACTGTATCGTATGCACCAGATTGCGCTGCACGGTTACTTCAAAACCGGCCTGATGATGCTGGTTGGCAGTATTAACCGGGTGATTCGCCCGCGTCTGAAACTGCATTAATATTGACCTCAGGCGTCGGACGATTATATTCATCCGACGCCTGCCTTCAGAGTTCTCCGAATCACCCTGCTTTCACTCATCCTTCCGCTATTTTCATCCGTAATCTGATTGGCATTCCTTACCTTCTGTTGCAAAGTTGTTGCTAATAGCAAAAAAGGAGGAAGTCCCGTGAATAAATCAATGTTGGCGGGTATAGGGATTGGCGTAGCTGCTGCGCTGGGTGTTGCAGCGGTGGCCAGTCTTAACGTTTTCGAGCGTGGCCCACAGTATGCACAAGTTGTCTCTGCAACACCGATTAAAGAATCGGTAAAAACGCCACGTCAGGAGTGTCGGAACGTGACGGTCACGCACCGCAAGCCGGTGCAAGATGAAAACCGTATCGCGGGTTCTGTGCTGGGTGCCGTAGCCGGCGGTGTTATCGGCCATCAGTTTGGTGGCGGACGCGGTAAAGATATTGCCACCGTGGCGGGTGCATTAGGCGGCGGCTATGCCGGTAACCAGATCCAGGGTTCGATGCAAGAAAACGATACGTACACCACCACGCAGCAGCGCTGTAAAACGGTGTATGACAAATCAGAAAAAATGCTGGGCTACGACGTGACGTACAAAATTGGCGATCAGCAGGGGAAAATTCGTATGGATAAGGACCCCGGCGCGCAAATTCCGTTGGATAACAACGGACAGTTGGTACTGAATAACAAAGCGTAAAATAGCATTATCCTGAACATTAGCCCCCCATTCGCTCAGGCTGGGGGGCTTTTTTTATCAGAAGGTTAAGGCGTAGTTCAGACCAAAGGTACGACCCCGGCCCTTGTATTCATACAGTGATGGGCTACCATAAGTTGGGCTGTACAGCAGTGGCGCACGTTGTCCCCATAGCGTGGTGTACTCTTCATTCAGCAGGTTTTCCACACTGAAGGTCAGCTTACCTAACGGGAGCTGGTAGCTGCCGATAAAGTCCATAGTGTTATAGCCGTCCAGCTTATTGCCGCTGGCGTCACTCAGATCAAATGTTTGCTGGCTCTGTACTCGCAGCGACCACGGTTCAGGCGCCCAGCCGACCCATGCGGTTGCTTTAGATGGCGAAGCCAGAGTGACATCCCATTTCTGCCATTTACCGTTTTGTTTCACTTCGGATTTAATGACGTTGAAGTTGCCGCCCAGACTCCAGTCGGTATCGGCGATGAAATAATCTACCGCACCTTCCAGACCATAAATCCGACGATCGTCGGGCTGTACGTTTATGGTCATATCACTGCGGTTGATAACGATCGATTTATCCGAAGTGGAGTAATAAGCGGCGAGTTGCGTGCGCAGGCTATCGCCCGTGTAACGCCATCCCAACTCGTACGAGTTAACTTTAATCCCTTCCAGTCGTGAATCCGCAACGTTGACGCTGCGCTGAAGCTGGTAATGATCGCCAACCAGAGAATAGGTACCATTACCGTAATATTTCCCCGGATCCGGAAGCTCCACGCCCTGAGAGAAATTAAACCAGGTTTGCTGGCGCTCAGTCAGGTGGGCGAGGATCCCGGCGTTAAACAGGAAGTTATCGTAATCGGTTTTGCCGCCCGGAATGGTATCCGCGGAGTTTGCAAGGCCCGTCGCGATGCCCTGCTGTTGCGCATAGCCAACGAAATCATCAACTCTGTTTTCGGTCCATTGATAGCGTACGCCGCCACTGAGGGTAAAGATGTCGTTTATGTCATAGCTGTTTTGCAGGAAAGGTGCGAAGTTGGTGATGCTGTAACCAGGATAACGCCCGGTAGTATAGGCGGTACGGTTGTCCATGCCGCCGGAGGGCAGAGAGTAAGCCAGATCGAAGAATTTCTGATTGGAGTCGAAGGTTTCATGATCCGCATCGATACCCCACGTCAGTTCCCAGTCATCCATCACCTGGCTGTTGAGGGTGATTTTGGCGCCGAACTGGTCGGTATCTTGCTGTGAGGCGGAGAAACTGGTGACCTTACCTTTGCTGAGCGTCGGGAAAGGATAGAATTTCAGCGATTCGTCGCGGTAATAGATTTGGCTGACCAGGTTCTGACCAAAGAAATCTGCATCTGAATATTGCAGGCTGATCAGATGACGTTCGGTGCCGGGAATACGATCGGAGTTCAGTCCGCTGCTGGTATAAGCTTTACCATTTCCGGTCACGGCGGACATGTTCTCGCCGAGATCCAGCCCGTAATCTTCATCCCCCTGGCTCTTGTAGTACTGGGTAACCAGTTGCAATTGACGGTTATCATCCAGCTCAATCGTCCCGGTGCCCATCACGTCCAGACGATCGGAATGCTGCAGGCCGGTTTGGGTGTTATCCAGCAGCAGAGCATCGTGGTTTCCATCATACCAACCGCCAAACCGTTGATATGCGACGGACATACGACCGGATGCACGATCGGTTCCTCCGCTCACCGCGGCGGCGACGCGTTCGTCATGATCGTTACTGTTATTAAACCCGCTTTTACTGCCCAGTTCGAGTTCAACTTCACGCTCAGGCTGACCTTTTTTGGTGACGATGTTGATCAAACCGCCGGTACTTCCCCCGCCATATAGGGATGTTGCGCCTGAGATGACTTCAATATGAGCAATGTTAAACGGGTCAATGGAGTCAAGTTGGCGGCTGTCGGTGCGGGAAGAATTCAGACGGACACCGTCTATCAATACTACGATGGCGCGACCGCGCATGTTCATGCCGTAGTTGGTTCGTCCCTGACTGCTGACATCAATTCCGGGGATTAACTGAGCAAGAACATCCTTGAACTCTTTACCACCCTGAACTTGCTGTTCAATTTCGCTTCCTTCAATAACCCAGGTCGTTTGTGCCATTTCTGCCACGGTGCGTTGGCTGCGGTTAGCGCTGACGATGAGATTCTCTTCCTCCGCTGCGATAGCCGGTAGGGTTAAGGATAATAAGAGCGGATTGAGCACCCAGAGACGCTTATGCATTTGTATTCCTTTTAAAAAAGTCGGTCTGTTTTTGTTATTGCGGTAGAGAAACCGATAGTTACATTGGGAAACAGGTGTTAAAACAAATGCGAATATTGCTGATAATAATTGTCGTTATCAATACATTTTTTTAAAAAAGATCTGCTAATGCGATGAAAACAATAAGGAATGAAGGGGTATTGGTACAAAAAAACCGAGGGCTTTTGGCCCCCGGGGGTGTCATCTGTTCATGGAAGAGAGAGGAAAGGATTAAGCTTTGATGAGTTCGGGCCACAGTCGCAGGGTGGTGTGTGCGATCTGCATCAGTTTCTCAAATGACGCGCCTTCACGGGCGCTAATCGACATACCCTGTAAAATGCAGTTCAGATATTCGGCCAGCTTTTGCACGTCGCAGTGGGCCGGAATTTCGTCCCGCTGCTGGCGCTGACGAAGGAACTGGGTAAGCGTCTGTTCCTGCATCGCATGGCGTGATTTCACGGTATGGGCGATCTCGCGGGAAGAGGCCGCCAGCGTAGCGGACGTATTAATCATAAAACATCCTGCCGGAGTATCTTTACTGGTAAAGCAGGTGGCTATGGCAGTGAAATAGTCTTCCAGTGCGGACTCCAGGCTTTTTTCCTCACAAAACAGCTGGGCTTCATGTTTCGCCGCGAAGCGAGTTATATAGCGGTCCAGCACGGCACGAAACAACCCTTCCTTGTTGGTAAACTCCGCATACAGCGTGGGCGCTTTGGCACCGGTTGCTTCCACGAGATCGGCGAGCGATGTCGCTTCATATCCGTGCTGCCAGAAGAGTGTCATGGCCTTATCAAGCGCGGCTTCCCTGTCGAACACTTTTGGTCGGCCACGGCTTTTTTTTGCACAACCTGTCGTTTCAGTTGTCATGGCGCCGATGTACCTTTGTTGGCTTTATTGAATAATCATTATAAAAATATTCCCCCCCACACTCCAGCGGATTAGCGATAAAAATAATTTATAGCTATTAGCATGAAAAATAAGGTCTTTATCTTTTATATAACGATCATTATAAAAAAGAGTTGACGTGTGACCTGGATCACATCTATGATTTACCTATCGATCGTTAAGTTAATCATTACGACACCCATTCATCTGCAAAAGGTCACTATTATGAAAAACGTAAAAACTCTGTTTGTTGCTGCTGTTCTTAGCTCACTGTCATTTGCCAGCTTCGCGGCTGTTGAAGTTCAGGCCACGCCTGCAGGTCAACAGAAAGTTGGTACTATCTCTGCAAATGCGGGGACGAACTTAGGTTCTCTGGAAGATCAACTGGCGCAGAAAGCGGATGAGATGGGCGCGAAGTCTTTCCGTATAACTTCCGTTACCGGTCCTAACACCCTTCACGGGACTGCAGTTATCTACAAATAAGATTTAACCCATCGCAATGCCACTGCGAGTTAAATAAAAAACCCCCGCGGAATAAAATCCAGCGGGGGTTTTTTTATGGGGAATGTTTACATCGGTTGTTGAGCCACGTCGTGATGACGGGTGACATCGACCGGCATGCCTGAGCGAATCTCCATCGCATGTTCCATGACGGCAGGGTCCGTTTGCGCCGCATTCTTAAAGGTCTGCATTGCGGTGTTCAACACGATTGGCAACAGTTGCGGGTCGTCATTAATCTTTTCTGACAGCGGCTGGTGTACTTCCACCAGCCGCATGCCGTTAGGCTCGACTGAGGCTTTGATCGGTGTATTAATGATATTGACCTTGGTTCCTGGTTTCACTTGACGGAACAGGGTTTCGATATCACCGTCGCGCAGACGAATACAACCAGAACTGACGCGCATGCCGATGCCAAAGTCAGCATTGGTGCCGTGCAGCAGATAAACGCCGCCGTATGCGGCTAAGCGAATCGCGTGATGGCCCATCGGGTTATCTGGCCCGGCAGGGACAACGGCAGGAAGGTCGATGCCATTTGCTTTATAGCGCGCACGGATATTTGCTGTAGGCGTCCAGGTGGGGTTGGCGCGTTTATCGGAAATGGTGGTTACCATGGTGGGGGTCAGCGTATCACCGCCTAACTGGCCAATGCCGATAGGATATACGGTCACCGAATTTGTTCCCGGCTGGTAATAATAAAGACGCAGTTCGGCGAGGTTGATGACAATGCCTTCGCGCGGTGCATCCGGTAACAGAGTTTGCAATGGGATCGTCAAAACGCTGCCTGGGCGAGGTACGAAAGGATCAACGCCGGGGTTAGCCTGCAACAGCGCTAAAAAGCCGACGTTGTATTTTTTCGCAATCGCTTCGAGAGAACCGCCATTGTCTTCGACAACGTGAACGGCATTCTGTCCCACCAGGCGGCTTCCCGGCGGCGGCAGCGGCCAGGTGTTTGCCTGAGCCGGAAGTGTTAACGCGAAGGTCGCTGCAAGCGTAAAAAACGCTAACCAGCGAGAGAGTCGTTTATTGTTTAACATCACCATAAATCCATTGTTTTTACGTGGTTTTTATTATGTAAAAGTAAACAGGAATTATGGCCGTTTGCTGTGTCGGGAAGTGCAGGGAAGTGCAGGGAAGTGCAAAGAGTTTGTAAATTCACAGGCCGGGAGGGTTGTGTGCGCTCCCGGCCTGTTCACTATGCTACGGCGTTTTCTTCAAGCTGGCGCATAAACTGGCGTACCCAGTCGATTCGCGTTTTGCGTTCGCCCAGATCCTGCATAAATTTCAGCCGGGTTGGGCCGTCCAGACGGAAGTGCTGCGGCTGTTTTTGCAGTAAACCAATCAGCCAGACCGGATTGACGTGGTTTTTCTCTGCAAACTCAATCGTGCCGCCTTTTTCATTGCCTTCAAGCTTTCTGATACCCAGTTTCTGCGCCTGTTGGCGTAACCGGGCAATATCCAGCAGCGTACGGGCCGGATCGGGCAGCAGACCAAAACGGTCTATCAGCTCGACCTTAATTTCTTCCAGCTCGTTTTCGCCTTTCGCACTGGCAATACGCTTGTAGAACGACAGTCGCGTGTTGACATCGGGAATATAGTCATCCGGCAGCAGTGACGGCATGCGCAGTTCAACTTCGGTTTGCTGGCTGGTGAGATCTTCCAGCGACGGTTCGCGTCCCTCTTTGAGCGCATCGACAGCATTTTCCAGCAGCTCCATATACAGCGAGAAGCCGATGCTTTCCATGGAACCACTCTGATCTTCACCCAGCAGTTCCCCGGCGCCGCGAATTTCAAGGTCGTGGGTCGCCAGCGCAAAGCCAGCGCCCAAATCTTCCAGCGAGGCGATGGCTTCCAGGCGCTTTTGCGCGTCGGTGGTCATCGCTTTTGGATGCGGCGTCAGCAGCCAGGCGTACGCCTGATGGTGTGAGCGTCCCACACGACCGCGCAACTGGTGCAATTGCGCTAAACCAAAGTGGTCGGCGCGTTCGATGATAATGGTGTTGGCGGTCGGAATGTCGATGCCGGTTTCGATAATGGTGGTACACACCAGCACGTTAAAGCGCTGATGGTGGAAATCGTTCATCACGCGTTCCAGTTCGCGCTCGCGCATTTGACCGTGGCCGATACCAATACGCGCTTCCGGCACCAGTTCCGCTAATCTGTCAGCGGTTTTCTGGATATTTTCAACGTCGTTAAACAGATAATAAACTTGCCCCCCGCGCAGAACTTCACGCAGGATAGCCTCGCGAACCACCAGATTGTCATATTCACGCACAAAGGTTTTCACCGCCAGACGACGGGCAGGAGGCGTGGCAATGATCGACAGATCGCGCATGCCGCTCATCGCCATATTGAGCGTACGCGGAATAGGCGTTGCCGTCAGCGTCAGGATATCGACATCCGCGCGCATTGCTTTGATGCGCTCTTTATGGCGAACGCCAAAACGGTGCTCTTCATCGACAATCAACAGACCCAGATCTTTTAGCTTCACGTCCGCTTGCAGCAGTTTGTGGGTGCCGATAAGAATATCGATTTTACCCTCGGCAACCTGCTCCAGAATTTGCGCTTGCTCTTTGGCGCTACGAAAACGGGACAGCATCTCAATGCGTACCGGCCAGTTGGCAAAGCGGTCGCGGAAGTTGTCGAAGTGCTGCTGCGCGAGCAGGGTGGTCGGAACCAGTACGGCAACCTGCTTGTGGTTCTCTACGGCGAGGAAGGCGGCGCGCATCGCGACTTCGGTTTTACCAAAGCCGACGTCGCCGCACACCAGACGATCCATGGCCAGCGGCTGACACATATCGCTGAGGACCGCGTTGATAGCCTGCGCCTGATCGGGCGTAGTTTCAAACGGGAAGCTGTCGCAAAACAGCTGGTACTGCTCACGGTCATGCTTAAAGGCAAAACCTTCTTTCGCCGCCCGCTGAGCATAGATATCCAACAGTTCTGCCGCGACATCGCGCACCTTCTCAGCGGCTTTCTGGCGGGCACGAGACCAGGCATCTCCGCCCAGTTTATGTAGCGGCGCATTTTCTTCCGCGCCACCAGCGTAGCGGCTGATCAGGTGCAACGATGACACAGGCACGTACAATTTGGCGTCGTTGGCGTAGGTGAGCATCAGGTACTCGCCGGTGATACCGCCCGCTTCCAGCGTGGTCATCCCGGCATAACGGCCAACGCCGTGCTCCAGGTGCACCACCGGTTGACCTGGATGCAGTTCGGCGAGGTTACGAATTAACGTATCCGGATTGATGGTGCGACGAGAATCCTGGCGGCGGCGCGCCACCCGCTCCCCGAGCAGATCGCTTTCACAAATCAGCGCCAGGTTGCGTTTGCTATCAATGAAGCCGTGTTCGGCTGCGCCAATCATCAGATAGCGGCCATTGTCGATGGCTTCGTCGAGACGCAGTATGCGCTTCGGCGCGATTTTGATACGGGCGAGCAGTTCGCCGAGCGCTTCGCGACGACCTTCACTTTCAACCGAGAAAATCACCGGACCGGTGAAGGCTTCAAGAAATTTACGTAACGCATCTAACGGTGCTTTTTGCTGCGCCTGAACCGCGATATCTGGCAACTTCTGGAAGCCGAGGTTAGTATTCGCGGCTTTGTTCGCCAGTGTCTCGGTTTTGAGTTGAACGCGCGGCCAGCGTTTTAGTTCGGAGAACAGCTCATCAACGCGCAGCCACAGCGAGTGCGGCGGCAGAAGCGGGCGCATCGGATCAACACCCCGATTCTCAAAACGTGACAGGGTATCGGCCTGGAAGCGTTCTGCACTGGTCTCTATATCACCCGTATTGACCAATAACGTATTGGCGGGGAAATAGCTGAACAGGGGGGGCAGCGGCTCGCTGAAAAACAGCGGCTGCCAGTATTCAATACCCGCAGGTAACGTGCCTTTGCTGACCTGCTGGTAAATATGTTCGGCGTCGCGTTTAACTTCAAAGGTATCGCGCCACTGGCTGCGGAACAGCTCGATTGCCGTTTTATCGGTCGGGAATTCGTGCGCGGGCAGCAAATTAATGGCATCGACTTCTTCCAGCGTGCGCTGGGTGTCGGTATCAAACAGACGCAGGCTGTCGATTTCGTCATCAAAAAAGTCCAGACGATAAGGCAATTCACTGCCCATTGGGAACAGATCCAACAACGCGCCGCGCGTGGCGTATTCGCCGTGCTCCATCACCTGATCAACATGGCGGTAGCCCGCGCTGTCCAGTTGTTCGCGCAGGGCGTCGCGCGAAAGCCGCTGACCTTTTTTCATCACCAGCGCATGGCCGTGCAGATAGCTGTGCGGACAGACGCGCTGCATCAGCGTGTTCACCGGCACAATCAGCACACCGCGCTGCATGGCAGGGAGCTGATACAGGGTGGACAGTCGCGAGGAGATAATCTCCTGATGAGGGGAAAAGCTATCGTAGGGCAGCGTTTCCCAGTCCGCCAGGTTCATTACCATCTGGTCGGTAAACTGACGAATTTCATCATGCAGTCGCAGGGCATTTTGCATGTCCGGCGCGATCAGTACTACAGGACCCGCATGACGTTCAGCGATTTCGGCGACCAGCGTCGCGCAAGCTGCGCCGGTCAGTTCACCTAACTGGCGCTGGTCGGAAGCGCCGGCCGGGAGCGTGTAACGATGTTGTTCAGGCATTCGGTTGTCAGGATCTCGTTTAGATATACATCTGATAAGCAATGTTCTTTATTATCCGTGATCGTTTCTCATAAGCAAATTGATTCGCCCCCTGATGGGGGCAAAAAGCGCGTTGAAATTAGCGCGAGGATGTCGATAAAGACGGTGGGGAAAAGAGCAAGTCGGCAACGGTTTTTTGCGAAATTTTACGCACCAGCAAGCCAAACAGGGTGCACAACAGCAGGCAGGCGAAGGGATAAACCAGCAGCAGGAGCAACTCGCCGTACGCAGGCCAGGCGGCATGATTGATTTTGGGGATGAGCGTTAAGCTGAACAGCTCAACCAAAATACGGTGGGTGGTGTAGATGGCGATGGTATTGGATCCAATTACGCTTAAAGGGCTGGATGCGCGCATACCAAAGCGCTGCTCGAACTGATAAAACAGCTTCATGATCAGTACAATAGACAGGAGGGAAAGCAGTAGCGAAATATTTGCCAGCCACGCGCCCACGGCGACCACTACGCTAACCATAAATATGAGCGTATGGCGGCGCAGAGGCACCTCTTTGATCCATACCATCAGCGTTGCGCCAAACCAGGCGCCGAGACTGTACCAGGGCAGATTGCGAATCACGCTGTTCACTCCCCACCACGGCATGGGGAAAAAATTGATCGCCACGCTCAGCACGACAAACAGCATCAACAGCGGTAACGCCCAGCGGTTGAAAATCTTACACAGCACAAAATAGACAATCAGTGCATACAGATACCACAAGCTGGTGCTGGCGGTCAGCATCCCGTGGGTAAAGCCAGCGATTGAACCGGCATACGCGGCGTTGGCGGCATGACTCAGATCGCGTTGTGGAGCCAACCAGTTATTGAGCGAGACTAACGTCAGCCATTGCACGACTCCCCATAGCACCAGCACCCAGGCAATACTCCAGATTCGTTTATTCACGCAGGTCGTCCAGGGAACGTTATCGATGTAGCGGCGGATCAAATAGCCTGAAATAAAGAAAAATACCGGCATACGAAACGGCGCTAGGTACAGATTGAGGTAAATCCAGCATTTGCTCAGCATCTCTGAAAGCGGATGCTGAAAGGTGGTGAGATGCGGGTAAAACGTAATGACTGAGTGGTATATAACCACCAGACAAATGCATAACCCTTTGATTTGATTAATCCATAGTTCTTTTTTATTCATCGAGACAGCGTATCCATATTGTTGGCTATAGCCTGCCATCCTGCGCAACCCGCTGTACGCTGTAATGCGTAACTGTCTGCATTTTGTTTTTTTAGGATAAAGATCAGGGACCGGTACTGAAGGGACGAGGGACAACTACAGCGGATTGATTTGTTTATACTTTTAGGAATAGTGCTGACGAACACTTACGGTTCAGTCATTTACCCATTCCGCTTTCGCTTATATACTCGTGACTTTGCTAACAGCAACCAGACGGATTTCATGTACCAACCTGTCGCTCTATTCATCGGCCTGCGTTATATGCGTGGGCGTGCAGCAGATCGCTTCGGTCGCTTCGTTTCCTGGCTCTCCACCATCGGCATTACTCTCGGGGTAATGGCGCTGGTCACAGTGTTGTCAGTGATGAACGGTTTCGAGCGCGAGCTGCAAAACAATATTCTTGGCCTGATGCCCCAGGCCGTCCTTTCGTCTGAACAGGGTTCCCTAAACCCGCAGCAACTGCCGGAAAAAGCGGTGGTGTTGAACGGCGTCAACCGCGTTGCACCCATCACTACGGGAGATGTGGTGCTGCAAAGTGCACGTAGCGTGGCGGTTGGGGTAATGCTGGGGATCGACCCGGCGCAAAAAGATCCGCTCACGCCGTATCTGGTCAATGTGAAGCAAACAGATCTGCAACCGGGTAAGTATAATGTCATCCTCGGTGAGCAGCTTGCCGGGCAGTTGGGCGTAAACCGTGGCGATCAAATTCGCGTGATGGTGCCGTCCGCCAGTCAGTTTACGCCGATGGGGCGTCTGCCGAGCCAGCGTCTGTTTACGGTGATCGGCACCTTTGCCGCTAACAGCGAAGTTGACGGCTACCAGATGTTGACCAATATTCAGGATGCCTCGCGCCTGATGCGCTATCCGGTGGGGAATATCACCGGCTGGCGTTTATGGCTGAACGAGCCGCTGAAAGTGGACACGCTGAGCCAGCAAACACTGCCGCAAGGCACCAAATGGCAGGACTGGCGCGAGCGTAAAGGGGAATTATTCCAGGCCGTGCGCATGGAGAAAAACATGATGGGGCTGTTGCTAAGTCTGATCGTGGCGGTGGCGGCTTTTAATATTATTACCTCGCTGGGTCTGATGGTAATGGAGAAGCAAGGGGAAGTGGCGATTCTACAAACGCAGGGGCTAACGCCGCGGCAAATAATGATGGTGTTTATGGTCCAGGGGGCCAGTGCCGGAATTATCGGCGCGCTGCTGGGCGCAGGGCTGGGCGCATTGCTCGCCAGTCAATTGAACAACCTGATGCCCATTATTGGCGTGCTTCTGGATGGCGCTGCGCTGCCGGTCGCCATCGAGCCGCTGCAGGTGATCGTCATTGCGCTGGTGGCGATGGCCATTGCGCTACTGTCTACGCTTTATCCTTCCTGGCGCGCTGCCGCCACTCAACCCGCTGAGGCTTTACGTTATGAATAAGATCCTGTTGCAATGCGACAACCTGTGCAAACGCTATCAGGAAGGCACAGTGCAGACCGATGTCCTGCACGATGTCAGTTTTTGCGTTGGCGAAGGCGAGATGATGGCGATTGTCGGCAGCTCCGGCTCCGGTAAGAGTACGTTGCTGCATCTGTTAGGTGGGCTGGATACGCCAACCTCCGGCGACGTCATTTTTAGCGGTCAGCCGATGAGCAAACTCTCGTCTGCGGCGAAGGCGGAGCTGCGCAATCAGAAGCTGGGCTTTATTTACCAGTTCCACCATCTGCTGCCGGATTTTACCGCACTGGAAAACGTGGCGATGCCGCTGCTGATCGGTAAGAAAAAACCGGCTGAAATCACCGCGCGCGCGCGCGATATGCTGAAAGCGGTAGGGCTGGATCATCGTGCCAGCCATCGACCGTCTGAACTGTCGGGCGGCGAGCGTCAGCGTGTGGCGATTGCCCGTGCGCTGGTGAACAACCCTCGTCTGGTGCTGGCGGATGAACCCACGGGTAACCTGGATGCGCGTAATGCGGACAGCATTTTCGAGCTTCTGGGTGAACTTAACCGCTCTCAGGGCACAGCATTTCTGGTGGTTACGCACGATCTGCAGTTGGCGAAGCGGATGAGCCGCCAGCTTGAAATGCGCGATGGTCGCCTGACGGCTGAACTGAGCCTGATGGGAGCAGAGTAATGGCGTCGCCTTTATCGTTATTGATTGGCCTGCGCTTTAGCCGTGGTCGGCGGCGCGGCGGTATGGTCTCGCTGATTTCTGTGATTTCTACCGTTGGCATCGCGTTGGGTGTGGCGGTGTTGATCGTCGGATTAAGCGCCATGAACGGCTTTGAGCGTGAGCTGAACAACCGTATTCTGGCCGTGGTCCCGCACGGTGAAATTGAGGCCGTTAACCAGCCGTGGAACAACTGGCAGGAAGCGCTCGATAAAGTACAGAAAGTGCCTGGTATTGCCGCCGCAGCGCCTTATATCAACTTTACCGGGCTGGTGGAGAGTGGGGCGAATCTACGCGCGGTGCAAGTGAAAGGCGTTGACCCGAAACAGGAACAGCGTTTAAGCGCGCTGCCATCGTTCGTGCAGAACCACGCCTGGGATAATTTCAAAGCCGGTGAGCAGCAAATCATCATTGGTAAAGGGATTGCCGATGCGCTGAAGGTGAAGCAAGGCGACTGGGTGTCGATTATGATCCCTAACGCCAGTGCGGACCATAAGTTACAGCAGCCTAAACGCGTGCGTTTGCACGTGACGGGCATTTTGCAGCTGAGCGGTCAGCTCGATCACAGCTTTGCCATGATCCCTATGAAAGACGCGCAGCAATACCTGGATATGGGATCCAGCGTTTCCGGGATTGCGCTGAAAGTTAACGACGTGTTTAACGCTAATAAACTGGTGCGAGACGCGGGTGAAGTGACCAACAACTATGTTTATATTAAGAGTTGGATTGGCACCTACGGCTATATGTATCGCGATATTCAGATGATCCGCGCCATTATGTATCTGGCGATGGTGCTGGTGATTGGCGTGGCCTGTTTTAATATCGTTTCCACGTTAGTGATGGCGGTAAAAGACAAAAGCGGTGATATTGCGGTATTAAGAACCCTGGGAGCTAAAGATGGTTTGATCCGTGCCATTTTTGTCTGGTACGGCCTGCTGGCGGGTCTGTTCGGCAGTCTGATAGGTGTGGTCATCGGGGTGGTTGTCTCGCTGCAATTGACGCCGATCATCAACGGAATCGAAGCGCTTATCGGCCATCAGTTCCTGTCTGGCGATATCTATTTCATTGACTTCCTGCCATCGGAATTACACTGGCTGGATGTGATCTACGTGCTGGTGACAGCATTAGTGCTGAGTCTTTTGGCGAGTTGGTATCCGGCGCGTCGCGCCAGCAATATTGATCCTGCGAGAGTACTTAGCGGCCAATAACAATAAGAAGGAGCGGTGATGTATTACGGATTTGACATCGGCGGGACCAAAATTGCGCTGGGGGTATTTGATAACCAACGCCGTTTACAATGGGAAACACGCGTCCCTACACCTCGCGACAGCTATGACGCTTTCCTTAATGCGGTCTGCAATCTGGTAACGGAAGCGGACCAGCGCTTTGGCGTCAAAGGTTCGGTGGGTATCGGCATTCCTGGCATGCCGCAAACAGAAGACGGTACGCTGTACGCGGCCAACGTGCCTGCCGCCAGTGGTAAACCGCTCCGTGCCGATCTCAGCGCCCGCCTTGACCGCGATGTCCGCCTGGACAACGATGCCAACTGTTTTGCTCTCTCTGAAGCCTGGGACGAAGAGTTCACTCAGTATCCGCTGGTTATGGGGTTAATCCTCGGCACCGGTGTCGGCGGTGGACTGGTGCTTAACGGTAAATCCATCACCGGACGCAGCTATATCACCGGTGAGTTTGGTCATATTCGTTTGCCGGTCGATGCGCTGACGCTGATGGGATTTGATTTCCCACTGCGCCGCTGCGGATGCGGTCAATTAGGCTGTATTGAAAGCTATCTCTCCGGCGGTGGATTTGCGTGGTTGTATCAGCATTACTACCATCAACCGCTGGATGCCCGTGAAATTATCGCGTTGTGGGAGCAGGGGGATGAGCAAGCGCGCGCCCATGTTGAACGTTATCTGGATTTACTGGCAGTCTGTTTGGGGAATATCCTGACCATCGTTGATCCTGATTTAGTGGTGATTGGTGGTGGTTTGTCGAATTTTTCCGCTATTACGACGCAACTGGCGGACAGATTGCCACGCCATCTGCTGCCGGTTGCCCGAGTGCCGCGTATTGAGCAGGCACGGCACGGTGATGCGGGCGGAATGCGCGGGGCCGCTTTTTTACATCTTACCGATTAATACAAAGAGGTTGTTATGCTGTCGCGTCGGAGTCATCGGTTAAGCCGCTTTCGTAAAAATAAACGCCATTTGCGCGATCGCCTGCGTCAACGAATCTTTTTCAGAGACAGAGTGGTGCCTGAATTGATGGAAAAACCAAGAGTGCTGGTACTGACGGGAGCGGGGATTTCTGCCGAGTCAGGTATTCGAACCTTCCGCGCGACAGATGGACTTTGGGAAGAACATCGGGTCGAAGACGTTGCGACCCCGGAAGGGTTTAGTCGTAACCCGGAACTGGTTCAGTCATTTTATAACGCCCGTCGTCATCAATTGCAGCAACCAGAAATCCAGCCCAACGCGGCGCATATCGCGCTGGCAAAACTTGAAGCCGAGCTGGGTGACCGTTTTTTACTGGTGACGCAGAATATTGATAACCTGCATGAACGCGCGGGCAGCCAGAATTTCATCCATATGCACGGCGAACTGCTCAAGGTTCGCTGTTCGCAAAGCGGACAGATTCTGGAGTGGACGGGTGATGTGACTGCGGAAGACAAATGCCATTGCTGCCAGTTCCCGGCTCCGCTGCGACCGCACGTCGTGTGGTTTGGTGAAATGCCGCTGGGAATGGATGAAATTTATATGGCGCTGGCAATGGCGGATGTGTTTATTGCCATTGGCACATCAGGACATGTTTACCCGGCCGCGGGTTTTGTGCATGAGGCGCGGCTGCATGGAGCGCATACGGTAGAGTTAAATCTCGAGCCAAGCCAGGTGGGAAGCGAGTTCGAAGAGAAGCATTACGGTCCGGCAAGCCAGGTGGTGCCCGAGTTTGTTGAGAGGTTATTGAAAGGGCTGTGATTTTTTTTTTGCCGGATGGCGGCAAATGCCTTATCGGGCCTACGGTTCGCATTGATGTAGGCCCGATAAGCGTAGCGCCATCGGGCATTCCTTACAACGCTGAATTAGCGTCCTGCTTTCAGCTTCTGATAGTACTCTTCATAGATAGCGCTGGCGGAACCGACGTCGTTTTGCCATTCCCCTTTGTTGATGGTTTCAGCATCAGGGTAGAGCGTTTTATCGTTCGCGACCTCCGGGCTTAACAGCTTACGTGCCGCCAGGTTTGGCGTTGGATAACCGATGGTTTCTGCGACTTCTTTCGCCACATCCGGGCGCAGCAGGAAGTTAATCAGCTTCAGCGCACCTTCTTTGTTTTTCGCATTAGCCGGAATAGACAGACTGTCCATCCAGAAAATACCCCCTTCCTTCGGCCACACCACTTCCAGCGGGGTCCCCGCCTGGCGCGCGACATATGCGGAGCCGTTCCACACCATCCCCAGATTGACTTCGCCTTCCATATACGGGTTAGCCGGGTTGTCAGAGTTAAATGCCGCGACGTTAGGCATCAGCTTCTTCAACTCGTTATAGGCGGCTTCAATCTCTTTTGGATCGGTGGTATTACCGGAATACCCCAGCTTGCGTAGCGCCATCTGGAAGACTTCGCGCGCGTCATCGGTTAACAACAGGCTACCTTTGTACTCCGGTTTCCACAGATCTGCCCAACTGGTTACGCTTTTCGGGTCGATGGCATCGCTGTTGACGCCAATGGCTGTCGCACCCCAGATATACGGAATGGAGTAGTCATTGTTGGGGTCAAACGGCTTGTTGAGCATTTCCGGATCGAGGTTGTGGAAATTGGTCAATGTCGACTTGTCGATCTTCTGGATCATGCCTTCTTTACGCATTTTATCGACGTAATAGGTAGACGGAACCACCAGATCGTACGCACCGTCTTTATAGGTTTTGAGCTTGGCGTACATGGTTTCATTCGACTCGTAGGTCGAATAGATAACCTTAATGCCGGTCTCTTTGGTGAACTGCTCCAGCAGTCCTGGCGGCACGTACTCAGTCCAGTTATAGAAATAGAGCGTGTTGTTGTCATTCGCGTGAGCGGCGCTCATGCCCAGTGCCAGAGCACCCGCCGCGAGCAGGTGGCGTGACCATTTTTTCATCATTTAACGTCCCCTGAATTAAGGGCCTTAGCGGCCCTTGGTTTTATCACGTGCAATAAGCTGGCTGGCGATCACCATAACCAGCGACAGAACCAACAAAATGGTCGCCAGCGCGTTCACCTCGGGTGATACGCCGACTTTTACCATTGAGTAGATTTTTAAGGGCAAAATTTCGTAACCCGGTCCGGTGACGAAGGATGAAACGACGACGTCATCCATCGACAGCGTAAAGCTTAGCAACCAGCCTGCGGCTACCGCAGGCATTGCCAGCGGTAGAATAATCTTGCGCAGGATAGTCACTTCGCTGGCACCCAAATCTTTTGCCGCTTCCAGCATTCGCACATCAAAACCTTTCAGACGTGAATAGACCGTCACCACCACAAAAGGCAGACAGAAGGTAATATGCGAAAACAGCAGCGACCAGAAGCCGAGCTGAATGCCAATCAACATGAACAGCACCAGCAGCGAAATCGCCATCACGATATCCGGCGACATCATCACCACAAACAACATGCCGCTGACAAAGGGTTTCCCGCGAAAACGGTAGCGATAAAGCGCGACCGCGGTGAGTGAACCGATCAGCGTGGCAAACGTTGCGGAGAGTACAGCCATCGTCAGGGAGTGTTGCGCCGCCTGCAGCAGGCTGTCGTTGTTCACCAGCAGACCGTACCACTTGGTAGTAAAACCTTGCCAGTTGATGCCAAAGCGCGAGCTGTTAAAGGAGTTCACAATCAAAATAATGATTGGAATGTACAGATACGCGTAGATAGCGGTCATAAAACCGCCACGAAGCAGTCGACCGATCATTCGAGTTCTACCTTCTTGTTCAGCAAGCGGGAGGCGCGCCAGTAGACCAGCAGCATCAGCCCCATCACGATAGTCAGCGTTATGCTGGTAGCTGCGCCAAACGGCCAGTCGCGAATGTTCAGGAACTGCACTTTAATCACGTTACCAATTAACAGGTTTTTCGCCCCACCCATTAAATCGGAAACGTAAAACAGCCCCATTGCCGGCAGCATAACCAGCAGACATCCAGCGATAATTCCCGGCATCGTCAGCGGAATAATGATGCGGGTAAAGGTCTGAAATTTGCTGGCGCCTAGATCGCGTGCGGCTTCCAGCAGCGGTTTGTCGAGTTTCTCAATGCTGGAGTAGAGCGGCATCACCATAAACGGTAGCAGGATGTACACCAGGCCGATAATCACCGCGCTGGGGGTAAACATGATGCGAATAGGGGTATCAATAATGCCGAGCCACAACAGAAACTCGTTGAGATAGCCCTTGGTGCTGAGGAAAATTTTGAGTCCGTAAATGCGAATAAGCGAGTTGGTCCAGAACGGAACAATCAGTAGGAACAGCAGCAGCGGGCGCACTTTTTCCGGCAGCTTTACCAAAAACCAGGCAAACGGATAGCCGAGAACCAGACAGGCGAGCGTGGCAATCAACGCCATATTGAGGGAGTGAACCAGTACCTCAAAATAGAGCGGATCCAGCAGGCGAGTATAGTTTTCCAGCGTAAAGACCATTTTGACGAAATTAGCGTCGTCACGGGTCAAAAAGCTGGTACCGATGATCATCAGGTTGGGCAGAAAGACAAATAACACAAGCCAACCGACAATGGTGACGATCACCACACTCTGGAATTTACTTGTGTTCTTCATCAGCCAGTACGACCTCCCAGCTTTCTACCCAGTTAATCGCCATTTTCTGGTCGAGCGAGTGGTCGAAGTCAGGATCGTCTTCATTGAAGAATTCACTGACCATCACCATCTTGCCATTTTCCAGTTCCACAACCGACTCCAGCGTCATGCCTTTGTAGTTGCGTTCACGCACATAGCCGATAAGACCTTCAATATGATTATCGTCGTTGATCTCATCAACGCGCAGATCTTCCGGGCGCAATAATACGTGCAGTTTTTGTCCAGGCACTACCGCGAAGTTGACGTAAATGTTGCACTCGCGACCTTCCACATTAGCACGAACGCGCTGATCGTCCAGACGCTCAATGACCGTCGCGTTAAACATATTAATCTCGCCGATAAACCCGGCGACAAACAGATTTTTCGGCTCTTCGTAGATTTCGCGCGGCGTACCATCTTGCTCAATCTTGCCATCGCGCATCACCACGATACGGTCTGACATGGTCAGCGCTTCTTCCTGGTCGTGCGTGACAAAAACAAAAGTGATACCAAGCTTACGTTGCAGCGCTTTCAGTTCGTTCTGCATCTGTTTGCGCAGCTTGTAGTCCAGCGCAGAGAGGGATTCATCCAACAGGAGCAAACGAGGTTTGTTGACCACCGCACGGGCAATCGCCACGCGCTGTTGCTGCCCACCAGAAAGTTGATGCGGCTTTCGTTGGGCGAATTCTTCCAGTTGTACCATGCGCAGGGCTTCGGTAACGCGAGGAGGGATATCAGCAGCGGGTGTTTTTTGCATGCGTAAACCGAAGGCCACATTTTCAAACACGGTCATGTGGGGAAATAACGCATAGCTTTGGAAGACGGTGTTCACGTAGCGATTTTCCGCAGGAACGTGAGTGATGTCCTGGTTGTCCAATATGATATGACCGGAATCAACCGTTTCCAAACCGGCAATCAGGCGAAGAACGGTTGTTTTACCGCAGCCAGAGGGGCCGAGCAGCGTGAGAAACTCGCCGTTTTTAATGGTCAAATCCAGGCTGGAAATCACCTCTTTGCCATCGAAACTTTTGCGAATTCCCGCTAATTGCACCAGTGGAGAAAGCGAACGCGGTTGTTTATTCAATTTTTTACTCTGTCCCATGTAAACGCAACGGATGGCTGACCGATGCGGGGTTTGTGGTTAACCACCTTGATGACTCTTAATGAGGGCCGTTATTCTACGGCAAACCATGGTAATCGCCAATCCTTGTTGCGAATTACTGACTTAGCCCTATAGTCAGAGGGGATGTCATGGCGAAATATTCTTACTTGCGGGGATAAAAGTGACCTGACGCAATATTTGTCTTTTGTTGCTTATTGATAATGTTGTCACAAAAAGTGAGGGTGACTGCATGGATAAACTACTTGAGCGTTTTTTACACTACGTGTCGCTGGACACCCAATCAAAATCGGGCGTGCGGCAAGTACCCAGCACCGAAGGACAGTGGAAGTTATTACAACTGCTCAAACAACAGCTCGAAGAGATGGGGCTGGTCAATATTTCACTCAGCGAAAAGGGGACGCTGATGGCAACGTTGCCTGCTAACGTTGCTGGCAATATTCCCGCTATCGGTTTTATTTCCCATGTGGATACCTCACCGGATTGCAGTGGTAAAAACGTTAATCCGCAAATTGTTGAAAACTACCGCGGGGGCGATATCGCGTTAGGTATTGGCGATGAAGTTCTGTCGCCGGTGATGTTCCCGGTACTGCATCAGCTTTTGGGCCAGACGCTAATCACTACAGACGGCAAAACATTGCTGGGTGCCGATGATAAAGCGGGCATCGCAGAAATCATGACCGCGCTGGCTGTGCTAATCCAAAAAGAGATCCCGCACGGTGATATTCGCGTGGCCTTTACGCCTGACGAAGAGGTCGGTAAAGGGGCGAAGCATTTTGACGTTGCTGCATTCGATGCGCAGTGGGCCTATACCGTTGATGGCGGTGGCGTAGGGGAGCTGGAGTTTGAAAACTTTAACGCCGCGTCGGTTAATATCAAGATCGTGGGCAACAATGTGCATCCCGGCACCGCAAAAGGGGTGATGGTGAATGCGCTGTCGCTGGCGGCGCGTATTCACGCCGAGGTTCCGGCAGATGAAAGCCCGGAAACGACGGAAGGCTATGAAGGCTTTTATCACCTGGCGAGCATGAAAGGGACGGTTGATCGGGCGGATATGCACTACATCATCCGGGATTTTGACCGCAAGCAGTTTGAGGCGCGTAAACGCAAGATCATGGATATCGCCAAGAAGGTTGGCAAAGGGTTACACCCGGACTGCTATATCGAACTGGTGATCGAAGACAGCTACTACAATATGCGCGAAAAAGTGATTGAGCATCCGCACGTGCTGGATATTGCCCAGAAGGCGATGCGCGATTGCGATATTGAACCTGTGCTGAAGCCTATTCGTGGCGGAACCGACGGCGCGCAGCTGTCGTTTATGGGGTTACCGTGTCCTAATCTGTTCACCGGCGGCTACAACTATCATGGCAAACATGAATTTGTGACCCTGGAAGGGATGGAAAAAGCGGTGCAGGTAATTGTACGTATTGCGCAGTTAACCGCGAAGCAGCAGTAAATTTCTCGGTAGATGCCGGATGGCGCTTTGCCATCCGGCCTGGAATATTTCATTCGGGTAGGCCTGATAAGACGCGTTAGCGTCGCATCAGGCACAATCACACACTATCCTTCGAAGAACCAATACCCGCTATTAACCAATGCGGCCAGCATGGCAAGGAAAGATGGATCTTCCAGCGCATCCTCAAAATTCTCGGCCGTCAGTACGATATGGCTGGCAAGGGCTTCAAGGGCAGGACGATGCGGCGAGTCAATTTTCTCACCATTGGCGTAGATATCATCGCCGATGCGCAATACACGCAATCCACCCAGACGCACTAATACATCCCCTTGCTTCAGGGCGTCGTAGATTTCGTCAGGCTGATAGGGTGGCTCTGGCGGGGCAATATCCAGTTCATGACGAGACTGAGAAATAAACTCACCAAACCATTGTTGGAAATGTTCAGGTTGATTAATCAGCCCCAGCATCATTTCGCGCAGCTTGTCCATCTCCTGCGGTAGAACGTCAGCCGGATGATCGCGGGGCGGCAGATCCGGATCGCTGTAATATGTGCTGCCCAGTTCACGCTGTAAAACGTAATCGGCAAATCCGCTGATCAGCTCGCGAGTGTTTGGCGCACGGAAGCCCACCGAATAGTTCATGGCGTTTTCCAGCGCGTAGCCTTCGTGTGGGAACCCTGGCGGAATATACAGAATATCGCCGGGTTCCAGCTCTTCATCAATGATGGCTTCAAACGGGTCGACCTGCAGCAGATCCGGGTGAGGGCAGTGCTGCTTCAACTGTAGTTTTTCGCCCACGCGCCAGCGGCGGCGTCCGGTTCCCTGAATAATAAACACATCGTACTGATCCAGATGCGGGCCAACGCCGCCTCCGGGTACGGAGAAGGAGATCATCAGATCATCGATACGCCAGTCCGGCAGCTCGCGAAACGGACGCATCAGCGCCGCGGTTGGCTCATGCCAGTGATTGACCGCCTGTACCAGCAGCGACCAGTTGTTTTCGCCAAGATGGTCATAGCTTTCGAATGGACCGTGGCTAACCTGCCATTTACCGTCCTGATGGCTGACGAGTCGGCTGTCGACTTCGCTTTCCATTGCCAGTCCAGCCAGTTCGTCAGGAGAGAGTGGATCAATAAAGTTGTTAAACCCGCGTTTTAAGACCACAGGACGTTTTTGCCAGTGGCGTTCCAGAAAATCGGGCCAGTTGAGTGTGAGTTGGTATTCCATAATGAGCATCCCGCAGGCTGGTATCTGCAACCGATTATAACGGATACTTAACCTCAAGCGTGAAGTCAGTACATATTTATTACATGCGGCGGTTACTCGTCTTTCTGACCCGGCTGCTGGCGGCCAAAAATGACTTCCATGCGTGCGCCGCCCAGCAGGCTGTCACCTGCAATAATTTGCCCGTCGTACTGTTCGGTGATTTCACGCGCTACCGCCAGTCCGACACCTTGTCCTGGTCGTAGCGTATCGACTCGTTGTCCACGGTCAAACACTACTTCTCGTTTGCTATGCGGAATGCCGGGACCATCATCTTCAACCAGAATATGAAGCTGATCTTCTGATAGTCGCGCTGAAATCTCGACGAACTCCAGACAATATTTACAGGCGTTATCCAGCACGTTTCCCATCACTTCGACAAAATCGTTCTGCTCGCCTACAAAGCTGATTTCAGGTGAGATGTCGAGATTAATGTTAACGCCTTTACGCTGATACACCTTATTCAGCGCCGAGGTAAGTTTATCCAGCAACGGCGCGACAGGATGCAGTTCCCGGCTGAGCAGGGCGCTACTGCCACGCATGCTGGCGCGATGCAGGTAATAGCCAATCTGCTGGGAAATACGACTGATTTGCTCGAGCATGATCGGCTCCGCGTCGCTTACGTTCATTTTTTCGTTACGCATCGAGCGGAGCGTACTTTGCAATACGGCCAGCGGGGTCTTCAGGCTATGGGTAAGATCGGTTAACGTGGTGCGGTATTTGTCGTAGCGCTCACGTTCGCTTTTCAAAAGCCGGTTGAGGTTGCGGACCAGACTGGTCAGTTCACGCGTGGTCGCGGGATTCAGCATTTCACGATGATGTTCTTCAAGCTCACGAACTTCACGCGCCAGCGATTCAATAGGTCGCAGGCTCCACCAGGCGGCCACCCATAACAGTGGAATGACCAACAACAGGTTGGCGATCAGCACATAAATGAACCAGCTCCAGACCATATACGAGCGCTTTAACTCAATAGGAATGGTATCGACAACCACAATGGTCAGTTGGGGCATTCTGGCGGTGGCTGGATAGACATTCACCGCAACCGAATGGGTCATTTCAGCGTCGCCGTCGTCTTCTCTGACTTCTTTTAACTGCTGCTGTGCGGAGTGATCTGCGCCCAGCAACGTGCTGGTGGCGTCGACATTGGCTTCAATTTCATGAAAACCGTTCGTCTTAAGCCAGTCAGGTTGAATACTCTGGGTCAGCCAGGGGACGTTGCGCTGTGCCCACAGCAATTTGCCGTTTTCATCATAAATCAGCGACATTGTGGGGCTTTGCATATCGAGATTCTCGGGTAACTCGACATTAATTTTACCGTTATCCCATTTCGCCAGGGTATAGAACAGATTGCTTTCGCCGCGCAACAGGCGAAACGTTGTCTTATCAAAGCTGACGCTATAACCCACCAGGGCAACGATGCCGTAGGCCAGTGAGAGCACCAATACCACGCCAGCGGTTGCCAGTAAAAAACGTAGCCGAAGTGATAACGGGAAAAAATGACGCAATAGTTTATTCATTAGCGCAATTCAAAAAGATATCCCTGGCCACGCACGGTGGTGATGACGTCGTCAGGATACTGCGCCTGTATTTTTTTGCGCAAACGTCCCATCAGAACATCAATAGTATGACTTTCACGCAGCTCGGCATCCGGATAAAGCTGCAGCATGAGCGAATCTTTACTGACCACTTTGCCGTTATTACGGATGAGTGTTTCCATAATGGTGTATTCGAACGCCGTGAGCTTGATCACCTCATCATTGACGGATAACTCACGGCGAGAGAGGTCCACCTGAAAAGGTGGAAGGGAGATAATCTGCGATGCCAGACCGCTGTTGCGACGCATCAATGCCTGCATGCGCGCAGCCACTTCTTCAATGTGAAACGGTTTGGTGACGTAATCGTCGGCGCCGGCGCTGAGCACTTCCACCTTGTCCTGCCAGCCTTCACGGGCGGTTAATACCAGAATCGGGAGTGAAACATCATTGCTGCGCCAGCGGCGGATCAACGACAAGCCATCTTCATCAGGGAGCCCTAAATCAACGATCGCGATATCCGGCAGATGTTCATTAAGGTAATAGTCTGCTTCCTTAGCGTCCTCTGCATCATCCACCTGATGCCCTAAATCCTGTAACTGAACCTTGAGGTGGTGGCGTAATAAAGCATTATCCTCGACAACCAGTACGCGCATCATCGTTACTCCCTATATGAACGGTATGAATAGTTTAACGCTGATTATGTGGATTGAAAGCAGCGCTATGAAATTAAATAACTTTTCTCATGCTCCCCTGCCCGTGGGGGCGTCCTTGGGAAGGGGGGCTATTAGTGCCAGGTACTCATGAAGTCAAAGTGGATCGGGATCGTTTTTGGATAGCTTGAGTCGCGACACTTCTTCATAAGGAGCATGCAATATAAACTGGCTTCGGTTTGCGAGCTTAAGCATTTCTGATAAAACTGCCATCTGTTTATTGACCGTTGAGGACGCACGGCCTTGCCTGGCCAGATTCGGCATTGCCGGGTTAATAATTGTCCCTGTCATATCTAACTATGTATGATTATTCATCATTCAGAGAATGAAGATATAAGTTTAAGTTGCATGGAAAAACTAACGTGCATTGATTTATCGCTTCAAATCCTAAATAGCTGCGCGGAATAGTAGATCACTGAAAGGGAACTCAGCCCGGATTGTGCGATCTGATCAATCGCCAAACCAACCAAAATCACCAACCGGACTGAGCGATGCCGATCA
>NZ_VDAY01000033.1:0-27843 GCF_019584005.1 Citrobacter sp. EC_71 | reverse complement strand
ATGATCGGCATCGCTCAGTCCGGTTGGTGATTTTGGTTGGTTTGGCGATTGATCAGATCGCACAATCCGGGCTGAGTTCCCTTTCAGTGATCTACTATTCCGCGCAGCTATTTAGTCAGAATTATCTGAAACTTTCTTTGCGCATCCACCCCTACCAAAAATTATCTTCGGAATTTATTCACTCTCCTCGCCAACCCATCCCACATCAAAGTAACAACCCCACAACATGACGCTGCATTATGGGGTTGTTCGATCGCCGCAATAGCAAAAGTGACTTTGTTACACAGATTGATTAATCAGCGCATTAATTACAGGCCCTATCGTCTCAAAGGCGGTGGGGGAAATGATGTCGACATGCGCGCAGTCCTGACGATAAACATCCAGACTGGATATCCATGGTGACCAGCTACGTTCAGGGCTAACGTCCTGCGGTAATGTGCGTTCAGCAACAAACAACGTCGCGTGGCCCGCAAAAGGTACGCTGTGGGCTGTGGTTAACAGGCGAACCGCATCGGCATAATTACCTTCAATAGCGTTGAATAACGCGTCAGACGCATTGCCCTGCTGTGCGGCCAGAAACGCTTCACGTTCACGCTCGATCTCCGCCAGTACGGCAGGATCCAACCCATTAGCCTCTTTTTCCTGCCAATTTTGCGTTTCCGGCGGCCAGGTATCCAGCAGCCCCAGAAAGGCAACTTTCTCACCCCGGGCGAGTAAACGCGCGGCAATCCCCTGCGCCAAAGTGCCACCCAGCGAATAACCTAATAAATAGTATGGACCGTGAGACTGCTGGTTAAGCAGCGTTGCCAGATGATGGTCACATACCGCATCGAGGTTTTCCGCCGTTTGCATGGGTCCATCCGGTCGCGGTGACTGAATGCCTATTATCGACCACTGTGGACTGAGGTAACGCGACAGCACGCTAAACTGCCAGGCAAAACCCGACGCCGGATGGAAGCAAAACAGCGTTGGGCCGTGACTTTCACGCAGCGGCAGCAGCGTCTCAAATCCCAGACGCTGCGACTGTTCATCATCATGGTTCTCCAGCAATGCGCTGAGTTGTTCAACGGTAGAAGCCACCATAATCTGACCTGGCGTCACCTGTCGTTCAAACAGGCGACTCAATTGTGCCGCCAGCTTCATCGCCAGCAGAGAATGTCCGCCCAGCGCAAAGAAATCTGCCTCCACATCATTGACCTCACAATCCAGCAAGGCTGCAAAAGAGTGCGCAATGGTGGTTTCGATCCCAGGGCGCGGCGCACGTCCCGTTGTACGCGACGTTAACTGAGGCATCGGTAGCGCTTTACGATCCAATTTACCGTTCGCGCTGAGCGGCAGCTCCGCCAGTTGCAACAATACCGTCGGCACCATATGCGCTGGCAGTTTTTCGCGCAGACTCTCCCGCAATCCAGAGGTGTCCAGCGGTAAACCCGATTGCGACACCAGATACCCCACCAGTTGACGCGCATCGCCGCCGGTCGCCGCCGCCTGATTAAATACGCAGGCATGGGCAACAGCATGCTCGACATCGGGCAGTTGCTGCATCACTCGATCAATTTCCCCCAGTTCAATACGCTGTCCGCGAATTTTGAGCTGGTCATCGCTGCGCCCGAGATATTCCACCGCGCCATTTTCCAGCCAGCGGGCCACATCCCCGGTACGGTACATGCGTTCACCGGCATTAAACGGATCGGCGATAAAGCGGCTTGCCGTCAGATCCGCTCGTCCCAGATAGCCCTGCGCCAGTTGGATCCCCGTCAGGTATAGATCGCCCGCTACGCCGAAGGGCACCGGACGCATCATGGCATCAAGGATCCGCAAACCGGTGTTCCATACCGGATAACCAATCGGCACGCTGTTGCCGGTTACGGCGGCGAGCGCTTCCCCCCAGGCCGGATACCAGCTCACATCGACCGCCGCTTCGGTTGGTCCGTATAAATTGTGCAATGGCGCATGGGTCAACTGTTCCCACTCACGACACAAATCTGCTGGCAAGGCTTCGCCGCTGCAGAATACCCGCTTCAGCGAGGCACAACTTTCCTGCGCAGTTTCCGGCGTCAATGACGCAATAAAAGCAGCCAGCATGGAAGGGACAAAGTGAGTGGTCGTCACCCCGTATTGGGCGAAGAATTGCTGCATCGCCAGCGGGTCGCGGTGTGCCTCAGGTTCCGCCATCACCAATTTTGCGCCGGCTATAAACGGCCAGAAAAATTCCCACACCGAGACATCAAAACTGCACGGCGTTTTTTGCGCCACCACATCCTCTGCCGTTAGCGGATAGTGATTTTGCATCCACAGCAGGCGGTTGACGATGGCCGTTTGCCCGACCATCACCCCTTTTGGTCTGCCGGTAGAACCGGAAGTAAAAATAATATAGGCCGTATGATTAGGTTGAGAGAGGGCCAACGGCGCGGTATCTCCCACAGGCAGCGGCGCGTTGTAGCACAGGCTTTCCAGTCCTGGGATATCGCCAAAGCGCGCCAGTTGCTCATCGGTTGCGATCAACAATTTTGGCTTCGCGTCTTCGAGCATCATCCGCAGGCGATCGTCCGGGTATCCGGTATCCAATGGTAGCCAGGCGGCGCCGGCTTCAACAATACCGTGCAGCGCCAGCGTCAGGAACACGGAACGCGGTAATGCTACCGCAACGCTGTCACCTGGCTGTACGCCACGCGCACGCAGTAGCTGCGCCAGCGCCACAACCTGCTGGCGCATTTCGCGATAGCTTAACTGATAGCGAGCATCGGCCAGCGCCGGGGCATCCGGCGTTTTATCGGCCTGCTGTGCCACCAGCGCGCTCAGCGTAGTGGACGGGATCTCCACCGTCGTGTCGTTAATCTTCGCCAGCCGCTCATACTCCGCTGGCAACAGCATCCCGGCCTCACCACAGCGTAGCGCCGGATTGTCGGCAAACTGTTCGATAAGCGCGGTTAAACGCGATGCGTGTTGCGCCAGCGTCGCGGCATCGTAACGCTGTTTATTGGCGAGGATTTCAATACTCAGCCCACCGTTTTCATCCGGGAATAGCGCCAGCTCAAGATCGTTGACCGGGCCTGTCGCCAGGGTATGGGTCTGCGCCTGAACGCCCGGAATATTCAGCTGATAATCGAATATTTTCACGTTCAGCACCGGGCCGAACAGCGGCTCGGCACCAGCTGCGCGCCCGCTATCGCGAACAATTTGTTCAGCGTCATAACGCTGATGTCGCCGCATTTTCTTCAACTGCGCTGCCAACCGCTGGGCCAGCGCAGGCAAGCTTTCTGCCGCATCCAACCTCACGCCAAAGGGCAAAACGTTTAAAACCGGTCCGGTGGACGTGAGCGCCGCCGATCCCATACGCCGCATAAAGATAAACCCGGCGGCATAATCCATTCGGCTGCATAAACGTCCCAGCCACAAAGCCACCAGCGCCAGGGCAAGATCTGCTCGCTGAACGTCAGGCATCCGTGCCGCAAGCTGACGGAACGCTCCTTCTGGCGCGGTTAGCTTCAGACGAATAATATCGGCACTGGCCGAACGACCCGGCAACGGTTTGTCCGACAACGAGGCCGGGGGCGGTAGTTGCTTGCGTTGCTCGGTCCAGTAAGCACCATCACGTTGCCAGGCATCGCTTTGACGATACTGTTGGTACTCTTCCACGACCTCGGCGAATGGCGTAAAAGGTGAGTCTGCCGTGGATTGTCCACACTGCCATGCGCTGTAAATGGCGGCTATCTGGCGGGTAATGGCCGGGAAACTGAAGCCATCAACCAGCAGATGATGATAACGCTGATACCAGTACCAACGTTTATCTCCCACCTGAATGAGCTGATGGAAAACCAACGGTTTAGCGCCATCAGCGCGTAAGTCCTGTTGCAGATCGGCCTGCATCAGTGCGCGGGCTACTTCATGTGGGTTGGCATTTTCACGTAGATCGAGGATTTCAGGTTGCGCAAAAGTGAGCGTAGGATCGACCCATTGCCAGACCTCGCCGTTATCTTCGCTAAACCGCATCCGCAGAGTATCAGCCTGATCCAGACCGGCAACGATTGCCTTTGCCAGCAACGGCGCGTTCAGTTCACCGGTTAATTCTACATAGTGCGCAACGCTCCATGCCGAGGGCAAGGTGGAGAGTTTTTCCGCCATCCAGATCCCCGGCTGAGCCGCGACTAACGGTAAACGCTGAGTCATGGAGCCTCCTGCACATCAACGTAGTTTGCTGGCGTCAGGGTGGTCCAGTTTGCGTCCAGCCATTGCTGGCAGGCTTCCGGCGATTGCGGTTCGCACGCGACTTGCCAGCCAGCAGGAAGGGAGCACTGCTGCGGCCAGAGGCTAAACTGACGCTGTGGGTTTTGCAGAATGTAAAACTGGCCCTGCGGATTATCGAAGGGGTTACTGAATTCCATACTCAACTCCTGTCGTGGAACATCGTCCGGTTAAATCGTCTCGGAAAGCGGCTGCCAGAGCGTCATTAGCCCTTGCATCAGGCCGCCGCGCCAGCAAAGCGCATCGTGTCCGCCATCAACCTGACGCCAGAAAATAGATTGTGGTGCAGAGGGTAATTGGGCATATAGCGCCTGATTGGCACGAAAAATTATCGGCTCGCGGATCCCGGCCTCCAGAACGATACGCAGTCCCTGAACGCTGACCTGCCCGCTCTTCAGTTGCTCAACAATCGCCCCATCCTGATGACCGCCGCGATGCGGCCACCAGTAAGAACCGGACTGGCTAAGCACACAGCCGAAGCGCGCGGGCCAGTTCAGTCCCGCATACAGCGCAGACAACCCGCCAAAACTTTGTCCGGCGACCACCGTGCGCTGCGGATCGTCACTGAACGCAGTGGTCGTCTTTACCAGCGGCAATAGCTCCTGCTGTACCGCCAACCAAAAATCGGCGTTACACGGCAGTTCGCAACTACGATGAGATGTGTCGATCGCGTCAATCAGAAGATATACGGCGGGTGGGAGATCTCCGCGGTGCGTGAGCGCAGCCAGTGCAGGCCAGACCGGCATACTTTGTGCCCAAAACTGACCGTCCAGCAGGATAGCCAGCGGACGCGCTTCTGGTCGGGCGTCACCGGTGGTAAATACCCATACGCGACGCGTATTCCCAAGCCTGGTGCTGTGCCATTGCAGGCAAACTGCGGGGCAATCGGGATCTTCAGGCTGATCCCATCCAGGCTGTACGGGAGTGTCTGGCATTTCCAGCGCAGACACCGCATGGCCACGACCTCCCCGCCAGCTCTGAGGATTAAGAGGATCGGCAATCGCCTGCGGTAACAATTGTCGCCAGCCTTCACGCAACACAGTTCGGTCAGGCGCTTCACCCGCCGTCAGCGCGGAAAAAATATCGTCCCGAGCGGTGGGAATGAAACAGTAGCTACCGCGCCAGTGGGCGCTGAGGGAAACACTCCAGTACCAAACATTTGTACCGCTAATACGTTGCATCGACTGAGGGGGGACATTTTGATGGTGGTCGGTGACGCCGGTGATATAGACCCACACACGACGAATGGCTGACTCTTTTTCCGTTCCCTGCGGGTCACGCCACCAGAAGGTTACCCGATAATTTCCGTTCTCTTCACGCTCCCACTCCGGGCCTTTTTTCGACTGCCACCACGCTTCGCTTCCCGTCTTTAACGTCGTCACCGCCATAACCCCATGTTTATTGTGAATTTTTATGATTCAGCGTGAAATATATTGATAATATTATTGATAACTATTTGCATTTGCAATAGCGTATTGTCGCGCTGTGGGAAGCGCGCACAGTTTTTCACCACTTATAAACCGACCTGGCGCTGCGTACTTTTTCTGGAATGGAGGGTTTACGCGGATGCGGGCGACATCAGACCAAATGCCGCACCACGGCACATGGGTTCTCGTGGCTAAAAGAACAGCAGGACATACAATGAACAACAAGATTCATTCACTGGCCTTATTGGTCAATTTAGGGATTTACGGGGTAGCACTGCCAGCAATGGCAGAAGATCAAACTGAAAACGCCGCTGTCTCTCATGAAGACACCATCGTCGTTACCGCCGCTCAGCAGAACCTGCAGGCGCCGGGTGTTTCAACCATCACCGCGGATGAAATCCGTAAAAATCCTCCCGCCCGCGATGTGGCGGAAATCATCCGTACCATGCCTGGCGTTAACCTGACTGGTAACTCAACCAGCGGCCAGCGCGGTAACAACCGTCAGATTGATATTCGTGGTATGGGTCCAGAAAACACCCTGATTCTGATCGACGGTAAACCGGTGACCAGCCGTAACTCCGTGCGTCAGGGCTGGCGCGGCGAGCGTGATACCCGCGGCGATACAGCCTGGGTGCCACCGGAGATGATCGAGCGTATTGAAGTGCTGCGTGGTCCTGCCGCCGCACGTTACGGCAATGGTGCTGCGGGCGGCGTGGTGAATATCATCACCAAAAAAGGCAGCAATGAATGGCACGGTTCGTGGGATACCTATTTCAATGCCCCGGAACACAAAGACGAAGGCTCGACCAAACGTACCAACTTTAGCCTGAACGGCCCATTGGGCGGGGATTTCAGCTTCCGTCTGTACGGTAATCTCGATAAAACTCAGGCCGACGCATGGGACATCAACGACGGTCACCAGTCGGCTCGTACAGGGTCATACGCCGATACGATGCCAGCCGGTCGTGAAGGGGTAAAAAACAAAGATATCAACGGCCAGCTGCGTTGGGATTTTGCTCCGATGCAATCGCTGGAGTTTGAAGCAGGCTACAGCCGCCAGGGCAATCTGTATGCTGGCGACACTCAGAACACCAACAACGATAACAAAACCAATGGGCTGGTAAAAAAATACTACGGTAAAGAAACTAACCGTATGTACCGCCAGAACTATGCGCTGACGTGGAACGGCGGTTGGGACAGCGGCATTACCACCAGCAACTGGGCGCAGTACGAACACACCCGCAACTCTCGCTTAGGTGAAGGTCTGGCAGGAGGTCTTGAAGGATTATTTAACAGTAATCATTTTACTGACACTGACCTGGCGGATGTCACTCTACACAGCGAAATTAGCATTCCATTCGACCTGTTGGTTAATCAGAACCTGACGCTGGGTACCGAGTGGAATCAGCAGCGTATGAAAGACATGAGTTCCAATACCCAGACGTTTATGGGGGGGAACATACCTGGTGCCAGCAGTACAGATCGTAGCCCGTATTCACAAGCTGAAATTTTCTCTCTGTTTGCTGAAAACAACATGGAACTGACCGACAGCACCATGCTGACGCCGGGTCTGCGTTTCGATCACCACAGCATTGTGGGCGATAACTGGAGCCCGTCGCTGAACCTGTCTCAGGGGCTGGGCGACGACTTTACGCTGAAAATGGGCATCGCGCGCGCCTATAAAGCACCTAGCCTGTACCAGACTAACCCGAATTATATTCTGTACAGCAAAGGCCAGGGTTGCTACGCCACCGGTTCTGCCACCGGTATTGGCTGCTATATGATGGGTAACGATGACCTGAAAGCTGAAACCAGCATCAACAAAGAGATTGGTCTGGAGTTCAAACGCGACGGCTGGCTTGCAGGCGTTACCTGGTTCCGTAACGATTACCGCAACAAGATCGAAGCGGGAACCGCACCGCTAAGCAGAACGTCAATTACCCAGAAAAACCCGACTACGGGCAAAGAAACAACAACCTACACCGATATCTATCAGTGGGAAAATGTGCCTAAAGCGGTGGTTGAGGGTCTGGAAGGGACGTTGAACGTGCCGGTTAGCGAAACCGTTACCTGGACCAACAACATCACTTACATGCTGCAAAGTAAGAATAAAGAGACCGGCGAACGCCTGTCGATTATTCCTGAGTACACGCTGAACTCAACGCTGAGCTGGCAGGCACGCGAAGATTTGTCACTGCAATCAACCTTTACCTGGTACGGCAAACAGCAGCCGAAAAAATATGATTACCAGGGCAAACCGGTTACCGGCAGTTCGGCGAGTGAAGTCAGCCCGTACAGCATCGTCGGTCTGAGCGCGACCTGGGATGTGACGAAAAACGTCAGCCTGACCGGCGGCGTGGATAACGTCTTCGACAAACGTCTGTGGCGTGAAGGTAATGCCCAAACCACCAGTGATATCAAAACTGGCGACTATATGGCGGGCGCAGGCGCATACACCTATAACGAACCGGGCCGGACGTGGTTCATGAGCGTGAACACGCACTTCTGATAACGTTTATCCCTCTCCTCGCTGCGGGGAGAGGGAAATCATCGCTAGCATGCACACCACGCACACACCGCTCACTTTCGCAGACCACACGCTGCATATTGTCGAGTTTGATCCCGCCAGCTTCCATGAGCAGGAGCTGCTCTGGCTCCCCCACCACGCTCAGCTCCTGTCCAATGGACGTAAGCGTAACGCTGAACACTTAGCAGGGCGGATCGCTGCAGTATACGCTCTGCGCGAATTTGGCCTCAAAACCGTACCCGGCATCGGCGCACAACGCCAACCGTTGTGGCCGCGAAATCTGTTTGGCAGCATCAGCCATAGCGCATCAACTGCGCTGGCGGTGGTGTCGACGCGTCCCGTTGGAGTGGACATCGAAACTATTTTTCCACCACCAACCGCCGTTGAGTTAGCTGAGAGCATTGTCGATAACCACGAACGACAGATTATGCCTCACGCCAACCTGCCCTTTCCGCTCGCCTTAACCCTGGCGTTCAGCGCAAAGGAGAGCCTGTATAAAACGTTTTCGGAACACACTACGGCGTTACCGGGGTTCGCCAGCGCTAAAGTTACCGCCCTCACCCCAACCCAGATAACCTTGCGAATCCTGCCCTTATTTTCGCAAAGCCTCGCCGGGCAGGAAATTAACGTTCGCTGGTTTCAGCGCGATCGCCAGGTCATTACGCTGTGCGACGTTATTTTTTAACAAACTCACCAATCGCCTGATACGTAGCCTGCGCCTCCTGCGGAACTTTATCCTCCAGCATCAAATATGCGTGCGTCATCCCAGGAAAGTGCACATGCTGAACGGATATCCCCTCCACCTGCAATCTGGCGACAAATGCAAAACCCTCATCCCGTAACGGATCCAGCCCACCACTGAATACCAGGGTAGATGGAAAATTCTGGCTCAGCGGCAGATAAAGCGGAGACACCTGTTTACGATCTTCTCCATTGCGGAAATATTGCTGAAAATACCAGCGTATTTTGCTTTCATCCAGCAGCTTTCCTGAACCGTTTTCCTGTACCGACGCCCAGTTCAGGGTGTAGTCCAGGCTCGGATAAATCAGCACCAGGCGATGAATAAATCCCGGCAGCTCACGGGATAAAGCAGCGGCCAGCGTCGCGCTGAATGCACCGCCGCCGCTGTCACCAATAAGCGTAAGTTGGCGAGTATAAGGAATATGCTGACTTTCGAGCAGCGACCAGACGTTTTCTATCGCGGCTTTAGTATCGCAAAGACCCGCCGGGTAAGGATTTTCTGGCGCACCTCGATAATCAACCGCAACAACGGTATTTTTTGTCGCCATCGCCAGATGTCGGGCGATAGGGTCGTACACCTCCACCGAACCACTCAGATGTCCGCCGCCATGGATAAACACCACCACCTTCGGCTCTGTGGTAAGTGTCGGGCGATAAATCCGTACCGGAATGCGACGCTCCCCGGTATCTACTTCAGTATTGATAATCGCCGCCATCGGCTCCAGGGCGGATACATTCGCTTTTGTCAGCGCCGCTAATCCTGCTCGAGAGCTGAGCGTGTCGTAGACGGGATTGGGATTATGGGGTTGCGCGGCGAGAAAATCAGCCAGCGGCGCGGGCGGTGTTTGCGCCACCGGACCGTGTTCCTGTTGCCAGCATTGTTGATAACCTTGCTGTTGCGTCTGCACTGTCTCAGCGTTGACGACCTCACAGGAAAAGCACTCTGCCATCGACCTGCGTTGCCGCCCATGTTCATCAAAGTTGTCGGCAGCCAGCCAGCGCTGCAATGCGGCATCGCGCTGCGGCCATTCGCTATCAATTATTGATAACCAGTCGCTGTCGCGGTTGCGCCCCTTACGCACAATCTTCTGGCGAAAACGCCCTTCAAAGATAAATCCAAGACGCTCTGCCGCCCGTCGCGACGCCGTATTCAACGAATCGCATTTCCACTCCACACGACGGTACCCTAACGCAAACGCCTGACGCAGCAGCAGCCAGACGCTTTCGGTGCCGAGTACCGTATTTTTCATGCGCGGCGACCAGGTCACATGACCAATTTCGACCGAGCCATGCTCCCGCTCGATCGCCATAAAACACACCAGGCCAACGGCACGCCCGGAACGCTGTTCAATTACCGCATAAGGAACCAGAGAGGCGTCAGTGGATTTTGCCGTGATCCAGCAAGCCGCGGCTTCAACGCTCGTTGGGCGAGAGCTTGCAAGCCAGGTCCAGTCGCGATCGTCGGGTGCCTGCGCATAGGCATCAAACAGGTCGGCGGCATGGCTGTCAGCATCCAGAGGAACCAAACGGCAGTACTGCCCAACAAGCTCTTCCCGTGGCAGCACGGCGGCACCTTTCCAGTCCGGAACAACATCGCCGACTGTCTGTCCATACAGATTTATTTCCGGCACGACTCAACCCCTGTTGCGAAGCAAAAAATAGTTATAGCACCTGCCATTTCGCCTTCAAAGCGTCATGCGATGATTTCTTACGCCGAACAGAAAACCAGCAGCCCTTCTATACTTAATCAAAATCAACGCTGAAGAGAACCCTATGTCACTACCCGATTTTCATGTTTCCGACCCTTTTACGTTAGGCATTGAACTGGAAATGCAGGTGGTTAATCCCCCAGGTTACGACCTGAGCCAGGATTCTTCCCGGCTGATTGACGCCATTAAGCCGCAGCTTACCGCCGGGGAAGTGAAGCACGACATCACCGAAAGTATGCTGGAGATGGCAACCGGAGTTTGTCGCAATATCGACCAGGCTGATGCTGAATTGTCGGCCATGCAGCAGGTAATCATGCGGGTTGCGGCAGAGCATCACCTCGCCATCTGCGGCGGTGGTACGCACCCATTTCAAAAATGGCAACGTCAGGAAGTCTGCGATGACGAACGCTATCGACGTAACCTGGAAAATTTTGGTTATCTTATTCAGCAGGCGACCGTTTTCGGTCAACACGTCCATGTTGGCTGCGCCAACGGTGATGATGCCATTTACCTCCTGCACGGGCTGTCGCGATTTGTTCCTCATTTTATTGCGCTCTCTGCCGCCTCACCTTATATGCAGACATCCGACACGCAATTTGCCTGCTCGCGCCTGAATATATTCTCCGGATTTCCCGATAACGGTCCGATGCCATGGGTGAATAATTGGCCGGAATTTACGGGACTATTTCGTCGCCTGGCTTACACCAGCATGATTGATAGCATTAAAGATTTGCACTGGGATATCCGCCCCAGCCCGCACTTCGGTACGGTTGAGGTTCGGGTAATGGACACTCCGCTGACACTTAAACACGCGGTCAATATGGCGGGACTGATTCAGTCCACCGCCCACTGGTTACTCACCAAACGTCCATTCAAACACCAGGAACAGGATTATTTACTGTATAAATTCAACCGTTTTCAGGCCTGCCGTTTTGGTATGGCGGGAATCGTCACTGACGTGAATACGGGCGATGGGCATCGCCTGGCGGATGACACGCTACGGCTGCTGGAGAATGTCGCCGCCTCTGCGGACAAAGTGGGTGCGACCAGCGCGATTGAAGCCTTACGCCTACAGGTTAAAAATGGTCATGATGAAGCACAGAATATGCGTGATTTCGTGGCGGGAGGCGGATCGTTGAGTGGTCTGGTGAAAAAACACTGTGAGATTTGGGCAGGGCTTTAGGCGGGGGATTTGCGTTGCCCGCTGAGATCCCGGACAATGGTATTTTAACTCAAGTTTAACAATACCATGAGACACCCGCTTGAATCGCTGATGACCGCCGCAGGGATCCTGCTGCTGGCTTTTCTGTCCTGCCTGCTCTTGCCCGCCCCTTCACTGGGCCTGGTGCTGGCGCAAAAACTGGTTGCCACTTTTCATCTGATGGACCTCAACCAGTTTTACACGTTGCTGTTTTGCCTGTGGTTTTTACTACTGGGGGTGATTGAGTATTTTGTGCTGCGCTACATCTGGCGGCGCTGGTTCTCGCTGGCGGATTAAACCTGCGAGAACCCGGTGCCGTTAATGCGTTCGGCTATGATTTTCTTTGCGATAAGCGCCAGGCGGTTGACTAAACGTACGGGTAAAAATACGCGTAAAGGTCTGCTGCGAATCAAATCCGTACTTCAAACAGATGTCGTACACTTTCTGATCGGTATCGCGTAGATCGCGCGCCGCCAGCAACAGCTTACGCTCGCGGATGTAACGCCCCAGACTCTCACCTTTGTACTGCATAAAAAGACGCTGTAGGTGCCATTTTGAATAACCCGCATGGCGGGCAATATCATCAATGCGCAATGGTTGATTCAAATTATCATCAATCCATTCAACAATCGTATCAATTACCTGAGCAGAAATCGTCATCATGCTCTCCCCTGTGTTCATTGATTCGCCTGCTGCCACCAGGCCGTAAACGTTTGGTCCGGTTCGGACAGGATTACCGGTTCACCCAGCATCGGCGTCAGCAGTCGGTAATCTTGTTGGCGGCTGGCAAGCGCCAGTCGTTTGTACGGATCATCCCAGGTATGTTTCGCCAGAACAAAACGACCTGCGTGCCCGGGTAAAACGGCTTTCGCATGCAGATCCGCCGCGGCCTGAGCCGTCTCTTCCGGCATCATGTGAATAAACTTCCAGTCCAGGTCATACTGACCGTTCTCCATAATCGCCAAATCAACCGAGCCAAACTGCTCGCCAATGGCTTTAAAATGCGGGCCATAGCCGGAATCCCCGCTGTAATAAATGTTTTGTTCCGGCGTTTCAAACATAAAGCTGGCCCATAGCGTCTGATTACGCTTAATGCCTCGTCCCGAAAAATGGCGGGCTGGCAGAACATGCACAATCAGTGAGTCCGTCACTCTGACGGACTGATTCCAGTCACGTTCGTCGATTATTTCGCTGCGCATTCCCCAATAACGCAGATGCGACCCCACCCCCAGCGGCGTAATCACCCGCTTAATCTTTGGCATTAACGCCTTGATGGTGGCGAGATCCAGATGGTCATAGTGATCGTGCGAGATGATAAGCAGATCGATCTCCGGCATTGTCTGTGCGGTCCACGGATAATCCCCGGCAAAGGCTTTATTCAGAAATGAAAACGGTGCGGCATAGTTGCTGAACACCGGATCAATCAGGATGCGTTGACCCGCCAGTTGCAAATACCATGAGGAGTGACCCAGCCAGACCAGAGTATCCTGCTGCGGCGGTAACCCGGCGAGATCGCTCGCCACCAGCGGTAGCGGCTGTGCTGGCCGCGCATTTTCACGCTTAGCGACCAGAAACTCCCACCAGGCCGCCAGCATACCTTTGTTACCGGTATAGCCCGGTGTCGGCAGTTGGTTATGAAACTGTCCATCACGATAGTGTGGCGACTGTTCAACCTGACTCAGTTGTGCCCCTTGCGGCGCCTGGCCAAATCCGGCATTGAGTACAAACGGTAAACTTGTAGCAGCGGCAATAAGCATAATAACAACCACACAAACTGTGAGACGCTTCATATCCTGACCTTAAACGCGCCTCCTTTCCGCTGGTTTGCGCGACTGACTCTTGATTATGAGTGAGTAAGCACTCATTATAGAAATCGAAAGTTCGCCGTCAAGATGATTTTCAATCTTTGACATTCGCCGTTGCGGTGCTGCAAAGGCCGTGATTCAATCATGTTTTTTACAGACTTAAGGGTAAAGTGTAGTGGCTCGTCCGAAGAGTGAAGACAAAAAATTGGCATTACTGGAAGCTGCAACCACAGCATTTGCACAATCAGGTATTGCGGCCTCTACCGCCGTAATCGCGCGCAATGCAGGGGTTGCGGAGGGAACGTTGTTTCGCTATTTCGCGACCAAAGATGATTTGATCAACGAACTTTACCTCTTTTTAAAACACGATCTCTGCCAGTCAATGATGGCAAATCTGGATCGCTCAGTGACCGATGCCAAAACCATGACTCACTACATCTGGAATAGCTACATTAGCTGGGGTCTGAATCATACCTGCGGACATCGCACCATTCGCCAGTTGGCCGTCAGCGAGAAAATCAGTAAAGAAACAGAACAGAAGGCTGACGATATGTTCCCGGAACTGCGCGATCTTTGCCATCGCTCCGTGCGAGCTGAATTTATGTCGGACGAGTATCGCGCCTTTGGCGATGGGCTTTTTTTAACACTTGCAGAAACAACCATGGAATTCGCTGCCCGCAATCCTGCCCGCGCAGCTGAATACATTTCGCTGGGGTTTGAAGCCATGTGGCGCGCCCTGACTCGCGAGGAAAAATAATGGACGGAAAGACACTGCATGACTGCGCAAAGCGCCTTGCGCTAGAACTGCCTTTCACCGAGTACTGCTGGCCTTTTGGCCCGGAATACGACGTCTTCAGGGTCGGCGGGAAGATTTTTATGATTATCATGGCGCATCGCGGACGCCCGCTGGTTAATCTGAAATCCGATCCGCAAAAATCATTGTTAAATCAACAGATTTACCCCAGCATTGAACCCGGTTATCACATGAATAAAAAGCACTGGATCTCAGTCTATCCAGGCGACGACATTACCGAGTCATTGCTGACGGACCTGGTGAATGACTCATGGCACCAGGTAGTGGATGGCCTGCCCAAACGAGAGCAAAAGCACCTGCGCCCTGTCTGATTTATCGTTAACGTCGATAAGTGTTTTTGCATTTTTCTGTCTTATCTTTTTTCTGCTAACCCTGTACCCTGCTGGAACAAAACGCACCCGCAGGGTAGAAAAATCACCAGGAGTAGTTATGGATATTGTTTCTGTCGCCTTAAAACGTTACTCCACTAAGGCATTCGATCCGAATAAAAAACTGACCGCTGAGCAGGCCGAAAAATTAAAAACGCTACTGCAGTTTAGTCCGTCCAGCACCAACTCTCAGCCGTGGCACTTTATCGTTGCCAGCACTGACGAAGGTAAAGCGCGCGTGGCGAAATCCGCAGCCGGTGGCTTTGTATTCAACGAGCGTAAAATGCTGGATGCATCCCACGTTGTGGTGTTCTGCGCCAAAACGTCGATGGACGATGCGTGGCTGGAGCGCGTTGTCGATCAAGAAGAGTGCGATGGGCGTTTCGCTACCCCGGAAGCCAAAGCCGCTAACCATAAAGGCCGTACTTTCTTTGCCGACCTGCACCGCAAAGATCTCAAAGATGACAACCACTGGATGGCGAAACAGGTGTACCTGAACGTCGGCAACTTCCTGCTGGGCGTTGCGGCGATGGGGCTGGACGCGGTGCCAATCGAAGGCTTTGATGCTGCAGTAATGGATGCGGAATTTGGTCTGAAAGAAAAAGGCTACACCAGCGTGGTCGTAGTCCCGGTAGGTCATCACAGCGTGGAGGATTTCAACGCTGCGCTGCCGAAATCTCGTCTGCCGCTGGAAACAACGCTGACGGAAGTCTGATTTTTTCCGTCACGCCCGATGAGTATCACTGCCATCGGGCGTATCACTACTGATTCAACCACGCCAGAGCCTGCTCCCCCGCTTCATCCATCGGTAAATAAACCAGCAGCCGCGAACCATTACGCGGGGCGGAATACCAGTACATTTGCTGCAAGCTAAAACGTCCTAGCTGCGGATGGACAAAGTTTTTGACCTGATTTTCCACACCGCGAACGTCATAACGCTGATGCCATAATGCTTCAAATTCAGACGATGCGGCAAAAAAGCGTGCCAGTTTATTTTCCCAAACAGGATCGCTGCGATGTTCCGCCATTGCCGCACGGAAATAAGAAACAAACGTCGGTAATACATCGCAGTTTGCTATACGGCTACGCCAGGTTTCATTGGTGAGATAGAGGTAAATACAGTTGCGGTCTTCGCTCGGGAGCGTGGAAAAATCAACGCCCATCAACCGGCAAAAACTCTCATTCCAGGCCACGATGTCAAAACTGGGTTTCTGAATACTGGCGGGCTGCGGCATCAGACTGTCGAGCATTTTTCGGGTGCCTGGTGTGATCCCTTCACACACCATCACCGGCGTAGATTCCGGTGGCGTCAATCCGGCCAGCACAAACAGGTGGCGGGTTTCCAGCGGACTGCATTGCAGCGCATTCGCCACATTCAGCAAGACCGCTTGCGACGGATTGACCTCTCGCCCCTGCTCCAGCCAGGTGTACCAGGTGACGCCCACGTTAGCCAGCATCGCGACCTCTTCGCGGCGCAGACCGGGCGTTCTTCGCCGCCCAATGCGCGGCAGACCCAGACGCTGCGGATCGAGGCTTTCCCGTCGCACACGTAAAAACGCGCCAAGCTGCTTGCGGCTATCATCGGGGAGGATAACCGCGGATTCCTGTTGCGCTATTACCGCCATAGACTCTCCAACATAGTAGTACCAATACCAGTATAATCAGGAACTGGTACCCGTTTAATTTTTCAGTGATGCTACGTCCATCTGCAAAATGATGCAATGGAGTTACTATGAGTACATCAACTGTTTCACCCGGCCGCATAGGGTTGCTCCTGTTATTGACAGGCCAAATGCTCCCGCTCATTGATACATCAATTACCAATGTCGCTCTGGATTCCATTACCCAGTCGCTCCAGGCCACTACCACGCAGCTTGAACTGATTGTCGCTTTGTACGGGGTGACTTTCGCCGTTTGTCTGGCGCTGGGCAGCAAACTTGGTGATAACTATGGTCGCCGCCGCCTGTTTATGGCGGGCATCGTACTGTTTGGCATCGCCTCCCTTTTTTGCGGGATGGCGAATTCCATTCACATGTTGCTGAGTGCTCGTGTTCTACAAGGTGCGGGTGCGGCGCTGATCGTGCCGCAGATCCTTGCCACCCTGCACGTCACGCTGAAAGGTCCTGCACATGCGCGTGCCATCAGTTTGTATGGAGGAATTGGCGGCATCGCGTTTATTGTCGGCCAAATGGGCGGGGGCTGGCTGGTTTCGGCAGATATTGCAGGGCTGGGCTGGCGCAATGCTTTTTTTATTAATGTCCCGATTTGTCTGTTAGTCCTGATGTTCAGCCAACGCTATGTCCCTGAAACCACCCGTGAAACCCGAACCCGCATCGACTGGCTGGGCACCAGTAGTCTGGCTGTGATTCTCTGCTGTTTGCTGTTTCCTATGGCATTAGGCACGGAAACCGGCTGGCCGTGGGAGACGCAGGCTGCACTGGTCGCTATTCTGCCTTTAGGATGGTGGATGCGCAGCAATGCGTTACGGCAAGAACAGAACGGGCAACATCCTCTCTTGCCGCCACGCCTGTTGAAACTCAGCAGCATCCGGTTCGGCGTGCTGATTGCATTACTGTTTTTTAGCGCCTGGTCGGGATTTATGTTCTGCATGGCGTTAACCTTCCAGGCCGGTCTCGGTATGGCCCCGTGGGAATCCGGCAATAGTTTTATTGCGCTTGGCGCAGCCTATTTTATCTCTGCATGTTACGCCCCGAGATTAATTGCCCGCTATAGTACGGGGCGTATTCTGCTCACCGGGCTGGTTATTCAGATCGCTGGCTTAATGGGGTTAATGATGACCTTCTGGTATTCAGGCATGCGCACCTCGGCCATTACGCTCGTTCCAGCTACAGCGTTTATCGGCTATGGTCAGGCGCTGATTGTGAACAGTTTTTATCGCATCGGTATGCGCGATATCGCCACGCACGATGCGGGGGCCGGAACCACCATTCTGAGTACGTTGCAGCAGGCGACATTAGGACTCGGACCCGCCGTCTTGGGGGCGCTGTTCCTGCATCTGCAACAACATTACCATGGTGATTACACGCGCTCGGTTATCGGTTTCTTAGCCGTCGAGGCCACAATGATGACCGTGTTGTTACTGACTACCCTGTTATTTCGCCGTACGCTGAATATCAACCCGGCGTGCGTCAGCATCGCTGCAAAATCGTAGGTCAGAATAACGTAATTTGCATAAGCTCCCAACAGCGGTCATCATAGGCCGCTGTTTATTAAGGAGACATTATGCAGGAATTGATATCTCAGGTAGAAGAGCTCGGCATTGAAATAAATCACACTACCTCGCTGGTGATGATTTTTGGCATTATTTTTATCACCGCCATTATTGTTCACGTTATTTTGCACTGGGTGGTATTACGCGCATTTGAAAAGCGCGCGAACGCCAGCTCCCGTCTGTGGCTACAAATCATCACGCAGAACAAGTTATTTCACCGGCTGGCATTCACCCTGCAGGGTATCATTGTCAATATTCAGGCCGCGCTGTGGTTACAAAAAGGCAGCGAAGCCGCAGAGATATTAGTGACCTGTGCACAGCTGTGGATCATGATATACGCCCTGCTGTCCCTGTTCTCCCTGCTGGACGTTATTCTCAATCTGTCGCAAAAACTCCCTGCTGCATCTCAGCTACCGTTGAAAGGTATATTCCAGGGAATCAAACTGATTGGCGCAATTATCGTTGGGATTTTGATGATTTCCCTGCTGATTGGTCAGTCTCCGGCAATACTAATAAGCGGCCTGGGCGCCATGGCCGCCGTCTTAATGCTGGTATTTAAGGACCCTATCCTCGGTCTGGTGGCCGGGATCCAGCTTTCAGCGAACGATATGCTCAAACTGGGCGACTGGCTGGAAATGCCGAAATACGGCGCAGACGGCGCGGTTATCGATATTGGTTTAACCACCGTAAAAGTGCGCAACTGGGATAACACCATCACCACTATTCCTACCTGGTCACTGGTATCGGACTCTTTTAAAAACTGGAGTGGGATGTCAGCTTCCGGTGGTCGACGCATTAAGCGCAGCATCAGTATTGATGCCACCAGCATTCATTTTCTTGACGAAGACGAACGCCAGCGACTGCATAAAGCACACCTGTTAAAGCCGTATTTAACCACGCGTCATCAGGAAATTGACGAGTGGAATCAGCTATTGGATGCGCCTGAATCGGTATTGAATCACCGCCGGATGACCAATATTGGCACGTTCCGTGCCTATCTGAACGAATATTTACGTCACCATCCGCGGATTCGCAAAGATATGACGTTAATGGTACGCCAGCTTGCGCCGGACGATCACGGTTTGCCGATCGAGATTTATGCTTTTACTAATACGGTAGTCTGGCTGGAATATGAAAGTATTCAGGCTGATATCTTCGACCATATATTTGCCGTGATCGAAGAGTTTGGCTTACGCATTCATCAGTCGCCTACCGGAAATGATATTCGCGCATTGTCAGGGATCTTTCAGCGTTAATCAGCAATGAGAAGCAGTGACCGATCTCATCGCCAGGATGAGATCGGTTAGATATTAGCGGGATTTGCGGCGCAGCAGTTTGAAGGCAACAAACAGGAACAGGATCCATACCGGCAGCAGAATAGCTGACAGACGCATATCATCCATTGTGCACATCAGCACCAGAATCATGCCGAGGAAGGCAATGCACAGGTAGTTTCCGGCCGGATACAGCAGCGCTTTGAACTGTGTATCACGTCCTTTGCGGCGCATCGCCGCGCGGAATCGCAAATGCGCCAGACAAATCATAATCCAGTTTAATAACAGCGTCGCGACAACCAGCGCCATCAACAGACTGAACGCTTTTTGCGGCAGCACATAGTTGATCAACACCACCAGTGACGTAATCGCGCCGGACAGAATCAATGAGTTCACCGGTACGCCACGACGACTAACGCGGGTTAAAAACTTCGGCGCATTCCCCTGGACCGAGAGGCCAAACAGCATGCGGCTGTTCGAGTAAACCCCGCTGTTATAGACCGACAGCGAAGCCACCAGAATGACAAAGTTCAGCGCAGAAGCCACCACGTTACTGTCAAGATTATGGAAAATCATCACGAACGGGCTGCTATTAGATTTCACTTCCACCCACGGATACAAGGCCAGCAGCACCACCAGCGAACCGATGTAAAACAGCAGAATACGGTACACCACCTGGTTTACCGCTTTCGGAATACTTTTCTGTGGATCCTGCGCTTCCGCGGCGGTGATCCCTATCAATTCCAGCCCGCCAAATGAGAACATAATCACCGCCAGCGAGAGGATCAATCCATTCCAGCCAGTGGCAAAAAAGCCGTTGTAACGCCAGAGATTATCGATGCTCGCATGTTCCCCGCCGTTACCGGAAAACAGCATCCAGATGCCAAAGCCAATCATGCCGATAATGGCCAGCACTTTAATCAGCGCAAACCAGAATTCCGTTTCGCCATACAGACGTACGTTAACCAGATTGACGGCATTGATGATCACAAAGAAAGCGGCAGCCCAAATCCAGGTGGGGACATCGGGCAGCCAGTACTGCATGTAGATTCCGGCCGCTGTCAGCTCCGCCATGCCAACCAGCACAAACATCACCCAGTAGTTCCAGCCGGACAAAAAGCCAGCAAAAGGTCCCCAGTATTTATAGGCAAAATGGGCAAACGATCCGGAAACGGGTTCTTCCACCACCATTTCGCCCAGTTGACGCATAATCAAAAAAGCGATGATTCCGGCTACGCCGTAACCCAGTAACACCGCAGGCCCCGCCATCTGAATGGCCGGTCCAATGCCCAAAAACAGGCCGGTTCCAATTGCGCCGCCCAGCGCAATTAACTGAATATGGCGGTTTTGCAACCCCCGCTGAAGCGTCGGCTCATTCGTCGACGCGGCATCAGGCACGCTGGTGCCAGATGCAGTTGACGCGTTTTTCACGCCCTTCCCCTGTGTCGTTTTTATTGAAGGGGCTTCTTTTAACATTTCAACCTGGTTGCCGCAAGGCGCAATCGTTTAACATCATGGTTGTCAGCGATGCCTGAGCAGTTGTTATTTTTCATGGGTGGGCTCCTTACCAGAGTTCACGCTTTTCATAATTACAGTGAATTATTCTGGACGAAAAGGTATTGCAGGCCACAGAATGCACCTTACTGTTTTTCTAACATTTTCAAACGGGTGGGCCTGTTGTATTTAAGCCATTCGTTTTTGAGTCAGGCCAGGCAACGACTGTCATGAATAAGATCATCAAACGACTGGAAATCGTCAAAAGCGCTATTGAACTGGAAGATGAGGAGATTATTTTCCAGCAGGTGGCGCATCTGAAAAATGAGCCTTTGTCAGTCGTGCCAGACACCATCGTGCAAGCGATCGAAGCCCGGCGCTTTAGCGATGCTCTGCGTGAAATCGCGGCCTGGCTGCAATCTCAGCGGGCGGTCTCTACGTGGCAGGATCCTGCGATTGCGGCGAGTAAACTCGAACTGAAAGCGCTTGAAACACAACTGCGTGACCTGATTGATAAGCGCAACACACGCATTCAAATCCTCGATGATTTCAACGATCTATACCATCTTCGTCTTGGGCCGCTGATGAGCCGCATCCTTGAGTTGCGTAAGCAACTGGCCGTCAGCGCCCAACGTAAACAGGAAGCGGAGCGAAAGCGCCGGGAAAAAGACTATAAATCCTGTCAGCACTATATTTCCCAGGCCGTTGAGCAGTTGGCCAGACTCAATCAGCAATGGATGAACCAGCACTCAGATTCGCGCGAATCTGTCGAAACCCGGCAACGCATTCAGCAACAAACGGAGCTGATCACCGCCCTGCTGGCAGAGATTCGTGAGCTGGAAAACGACTTTTCTCGCCAGGACGACAGCGCGACTCGCCAGGCACAAGAAGAGGCCAGTCATGAATATGATGAATATCAGGAGCAGCAGCAGGACGCACAGCATCGTTTTACTCGCGACCAACGACTTTCTGCCAATGAGCGTAACGAGCTAAAACGCCTGTGGCGGCAGGCCAGTCGTCTTTGCCACCCGGACGTGGTGGCGGATGATCTGAAAGAGAAAGCGCATCAGATGATGGTGCAGCTTAACCAGGCGCGCCAAAATGCCGACCTTGCCGCCGTACGGGCGTTACTGACCCAGTTACAAAGTGGTCTCGAACCGATGATGGCGAGCGACCGATTGAACGATCTGCAGCATTTACGCTGCAAAATACAGCAGCTTAGAGAACAAATTAACGCACTGCTTAAAGAGATTACCGAACTAGAGGCTGAAAACGCCTGGCGCCTTGCTTCCTCCGTGACCGATAAAGAGGCTTACTTCTCAGACCAGCAACGGGCGCTGACGGAAATCCGCAACTCGCTGGAACAACAGGTGCAACAGGTCGAGCAGGAGCTGTTAGCGGGCTGAGCGCTAGCAGCGAAGTAAGCAGGTAAAATGACAACGGCAAGCAATATGCTTAAATAAAGCACAAAAAGACCAACTCAGAATAAAAATCTAAGAATATTTATTTAATTGGATAAATCATCTTAGATTTAACTATTTTTAGATGTTTTATGTAAATTTTGTGATATTTCCATCTTTCCTGGTTCCCCTCGCCCTTTCTTCCTAATCTTAATTAAGAATTCTCCTACCCACCAACCAGTCCATCATCACAAGCTAGCATTCCTTTGAAATATAATCATTTTTAAATAAATCGCCGCCAATAATACCAGGAATATCCCGCCTTTATGGAAAGGTTGGCTCATTCTTATGGTGATCCATAAGCGAAATCTATCAATCATCTGCTCAGAGGTGATATAAACGATTTATCTTAAATTTTAACAAAGTGTAATATCTACTTTCAGAATAGTTAATGCTTCAAATAAATACAGAAAATATCTGTTGAATTGGCAATAAATAAGGATACGTTCAAACCAAAGAACGTTATACGAGATTTAATTAACATTCCACGCGTCGCAAGAAACTCTTTTTTCAGCCAGAAAAAAGAGGCGACCGCTTGCATTAAAATTTCAAGGAGATCGTAATGTCTAAGGCTATTTTTTTGGGTGATTCACTTTATCCCTGGCTAGGCATGCGAGAAATTCTACGTGGTTCATCCTTATATATTGATATCGCATACCACTACTCTCAGTCGTTTTCAGCAGTCAAGTTCCTGCCAGATGACACGGATTACATCATTATTAATCCTGACAAATCAGATTTTTTAAAATATGCCAGGATTATCCGCAGCATAGCTATCCGCCCTGCCACAAAAATTATTGTTTTGGCAGATGAAGCCACCTTTTCTCTTTTTCAAACCGTTTGCGGGAAGAACATGCAATTACTCGATCAAGATGCCAGTCTCGATCGGTTACTGCATGCCGTTACATGTATCATACAGAATAAAAAACAAAATAATATCAACGCACTGCGTACCAAAATCACCGCAAACGAATTCAATGTGATGATGATGCTTGCCCGGGGTTGGTCACTGGCACAAATCGCCGGGGCATCACAAAAAAGTGAAAAAACCATCGGGGCGTACAAAAGCAACATTGCCAGAAAGCTCGGTAAAAATAACACCCGGCTCAAGTACACCATTTCCCACTATAGCCAGCCATAACTGACTTATTTAAGGACAATTATCACGGTTATTATTTAAAGCTGTCCTTTCGGCTCACTTTTTAATTCCGCATCGCTCGGAAGGGAACCCTATTTCCCAAAATCACCATACCGGGTAACGCGTCCGCGGGCCAATCATAGCCAACAACTCAACGTATTAACACATACATAACAGGAATGTAGACGAGGGTTATATATGAACAAAGTTTACAGCATTATTTGGAACGCGGCGCTCGGTATCTGGGTGGTCGTTTCTGAATTAACTAAAGGTAAGAAAAAAAGTAGTTCACGTAAAACTGTCGCCGTCCTCGCTGCTGGCGCATTAAGCGGAGCGTCGATGATGGCCTCGGCTGATCCGATTATTGATACCGGCGATCATAATATTTCTACTGACTACCAGCGAGGAATTTCCGCTGGCGTTTATGAGGGAATTCATAACTACGGCTTCTTATATGAAGATAATACCACTGGTCAGGCGCTCAATATCAGCGGCGCGATCCCGGCGATTACCCCAGGCCAAAGCGGCGTTGTTGAGTCCACCACCATCAGAGAGCTGCTGCAAACCGGAAAAATCACGCTTAAGGCTACCCTGGCGTTAGCTGGCAATATCAGCGGTAAAGGCCAGTTGCACCAGAGCGGCAGCGGTATTACGGAACTGCAAGGTGAAAACAGCTACAGCGGCGCAACGTTAATTGCCAACGGCGTACTGCGGGCGGGTAACACCAACACCCTGAGTAGTGCGTCACACCACTACGTGGTCGCTGACACCATGTTGAACACGCAAGGGTATAACCAGACAGTTGCAGGCCTGAGCAACGGCGGTGATGTCTCGCTCATCGGCCAGCAGACTGGTACAACGTTAACCGTCAAAGGGGATTACGTCGGCGAAAAAGGGACCATCAACATGGCGGCCATTCAGAATGGTAGCGGTGCAGGCATTGCCGACCGTCTGATTATCGATGGCGGTAACGCCAGCGGGAGTACGCTGCTGAACGTTGATGGTTCTGGCCTCGGCGCGCCGACCGTCGGTGATGGTATCGAAGTAGTTACGGCGCTCAATGGCGCAACCACCACCGCGCAAACGTCGCGTGACGCCTTCCATCTTGCCGCCGATCGTATGGCAGCAGGCGCGTTTGAGTACCAACTGCATGCGGGCAATGCTCAGGGTCAGGGGGAAAACTGGTATCTGAGAAGCGAATACCGTCCGGAAACCATGCTGTATTCTGGCCTTGCCAGCGTTGTGCGCCAGGGTGACATTAGCCTGCTGGGTAACATGCACCAACGTATGGGCGACGAGGTTAAACCGGGTATTGACGAAGATAATCGCGCCTGGGCGAGAATGCTTGGCTACTCCGGAAAAACAAAACTGGATGATGCGGCCGGGACACAAACCAGCTCCCATACCATGGGTATTCAAGTCGGCGTTGACATGTATGCTAACGAAAACTGGAAAGCCGGGATGTATACCAGCATCCTTGACATCGACAGCAACGTGAAAGGCACGAAGACAGGCAGCGACGGCAAAGGTGGAAACATCGACGACAATGCGTTTTACGTCGGCGGTTACGCCACCTGGTTCTCGGGCGACGGGATGTATGTTGATAACGTCCTGCAGTACGGTAACCATAAATCTCGCCTGGCGGCGACCGGGAACAACGGTTCTTATACCGTCAAAGGCAACACGCTGACGGCGTCAACAGAGATGGGTAAATCGTTCCGTCTGGGTTCAAGCGCCTGGAGTCTGGAACCTCAGGCTCAGTTGATCTACCAATACAGCGATTTTGATAATGGTCGGCTTGATGGTGTGACCCAAACGAAAGTGAAAATGGACACCGCAGATTCCTTTACCGCCCGTCTGGGCGTACGTCTGGTTGCTGACTATGACACTAACCATGGCAAATTCCAGCCGTACGGCAGGGTAAACGTCTGGCAGGGTCTGGGTTCAAAAGACAAAACGCACTTTAGCAATGCGGTCGCCACCACCACGCTGGAATCCTCACAGCAGTACTCCAGCACTGAAGTTGCGGCCGGTCTGTCTTGGTCAATCGACAGAAACGTGCAGGTCTACGGTGAACTGGGTACGCAATTCAGCAACGGTGGCAGTAAGTCGCAAGTTGAAGCCCCGATCAATGCTTCCATTGGCTTTAAGAAATCGTTCTAAGCAGCCATAAACTTACCAGCCCTCTGTTCTGCAGGGGGCTTTTTTTGCTTTGCAGTTTGCAGGGTCGGGAAATATAAAAAGGAGAGATTAACGATTATACTGCGTCAGGAGTAACGGGATTTCTTCTGCTAACACCGGCGGAGAAATGAAAAAGCCCTGAATTTTGTCACAGCCAATCTGCATTAAACGGTCCAGTTGGGACTGGGTTTCCACCCCTTCGGCGAGAACTTCAATACCAAAATTGTGTGCCAGTGAAATAATGCCCTCCACAATCTTTGTCGATCGGGTATCGGGCTCAATGCCAGCAACAAATTCCTTATCAATTTTTAGGGTATCAAAAGGATACTTCAGCAGATAATTAAGATTCGCGTGACCGGTACCAAAATCATCAAGAGCGAGTTTAACCCCGATATCCTTTAGCTCCAGCATATTGTTAACCGCTATTTGGCTGTCGCGCAGTGGTGACGTTTCCGTCACCTCAATTTGGCACCGATAAGGCGGTAGCCCACAGAGGGTGAGATTACGTCTGACGCGTTGGGGTAAGAGAGGGTCACAAAATTCAAGTGCGGAAATATTGATTGATAATACAAGAGGATCGGGCCAGGAAGTCGCCACATCCCAGGGGGTGTGGGTAACCATGTCTTCAATTGAAATGATATTGCCGCTGTCTTCCAATAACGTAATAAAAATATCGGGAGAGATCATCCCCATCTGAGGGCTGTTCCAACGCATTAATGCTTCAAATCCGCTAATTTGCTGAGTGTGCAAATTAAAAATGGGCTGATAAACCATATAAAACTGACTGGTATTCAATGCCTGTTCAAGCGCGGTGAGCACCTCGTTGGAATTAAACATTCCCTCTACCTCTATAAATCATATAATTTAAAACCAGTCAACATCGCTCCCGAATTATATCTACTATGGGATGTTTTACATCAGAAAAGAATCACCAGACTAGGGTAAAAAAGACATACGATGGGTGAATCTGACAATTAATTTATTTAAATCAGAAGTATTGTTCAGTCCCAACTTGGCGACGACTCGCATTTTATGAGCCTGAATGGTTTTATAGTTAAGGTTTACTAACTCAGAAATTTCTTTAGCGGTATAACCACTTACCAGCAAACTCAGGATCTGCTGTTCCCTTTCAGTTAACCTTTTCTGCGAACGATACAGCCGGGGATTCCATTTCCCGACCGACAACGTCGCCAATTGACCGAAATCTCGCAGTGAAGATTTCTCAGTCAACACTATTGCTTTCTCAATATATAATAACTCCACGCATAATTTCGCCACCAAACTGTCAGCTACAATGACTACGACGTTATTATAGAACTTGAATCGATTTTTATTCAGAAACTGTACGACGTCTGAACACGGTTGTTCATTATTAATGATATTAAAAATCATGGTTTGATGCTGACATAATGATGACTGATGCAACATATCCTCAAACTGGAATGTTTGTACGGGTACATGTTTGCTGGTCAGGTAGGCGAACATACCGTTGCCCACAAAATTATCATTGCCACACATCAACATCCTGTTTACCGCTCCTTATAAGCTTCTGATCTTGTTACTCATTAAAAATTTGATAATAATTTTCTCGACTTCAGCCTCTTCACGACGATTTTTAAAATCGAACTCACACGAGATCTGATGACAGGAGTACAACTGATTATCCTCATCAAACTCATTGATCGTGACGACATCGATCACTTTTAAATCCAGCTGTAAACTGCCAAACGTATCAAACTCCAGCGAGGCATTTTTAATCACCGCATCTTTATAAACAAAGCGGGTATTTACATCTTTAACAATTAACGCACAGCCACCCTGAGAGATGTTTTTAATCCTGAAAGAGTAGTTTTCTCCGTTTTTGTAACGACCAAAACAGAAAAAGTCATAACCCTTCAGGAAGGAAAAACGCTGATTTTGTCGCTGCTGGGCAAAGAAAATCATATCCGGGATGAGGTAGGATAATCCTGCCTCCGCACCTGCGGGTGGAGTTTGTTCAAATCTGGCACTAAATTTTACAATCCCGCTTTCGCTGTGCAGGATAAAGTATTGGACCTTTTCAGGCACAATCTCTTCATGGCCGGAGATGACAAACCGTTCGAAATCGACCTTCTCTAAATAGCTGCGCCTAATACCGCTACACTTTTGCCTGGCCATGTTTTCCTCCGGGGAATGGGCTGGCGGTTTCCATAAAATGGCGGACCTTTTTCAGTAACTGCCACATTGA
>NZ_VDAY01000032.1:0-31427 GCF_019584005.1 Citrobacter sp. EC_71 | reverse complement strand
GTGAAGTGATTCACATCCGCCGTGTCGATGGAGGCGCATTATAGGGAGTTTCCTTCAGCCCGCAACCCTTAAATTGCAGAAAAATGACTGACTGCTGCATTCCACAGCAAAACCCTGCCTTATACCCATTTACACACAGAGTTATCCACAAAAATATGGATCGCTTGCAATCGTCACTGGGTTTTATCCCTCATCTATAGAGATGAAAGAATGGAATTGAGGGAAAGAGAAAAATTCGCGAGCGTTGCGCAAACGTTTTCGTTACAATGCCACCGCACAACAAGGCTGCCCCGTAAGGGGCGTTAGCTGAGTTTTTACGCAAGAATTCACCTAACGCTCTCTGTAATAGTCAAATCCAGGGGATTTACCATGCAACAACGTCGTCCAGTCCGCCGCGCTCTGCTCAGTGTTTCTGACAAGGCCGGTATCATCGAATTCGCCCAGGCACTTTCCGCACGCGGTGTGGAGCTGCTGTCTACGGGGGGCACCGCCCGCCTGTTAGCAGAAAAAGGTCTGGCGGTGACCGAAGTTTCCGATTACACCGGTTTCCCGGAAATGATGGATGGACGCGTAAAGACCCTGCATCCAAAAGTACACGGCGGCATCCTCGGTCGTCGCGGCCAGGACGATGCGATCATGGAGCAGCATCACATCGCCCCTATCGATATGGTTGTCGTTAACCTGTATCCGTTCGCCGAGACCGTGGCACGCGTTGGCTGCTCGCTGGAAGATGCGGTAGAAAACATCGATATCGGCGGCCCAACGATGGTCCGCTCTGCCGCGAAGAACCATAAAGACGTCGCCATCGTGGTGAAGAGCAGTGACTACGACGCCATTATTAAAGAGATGGATGCTAACGAAGGTTCTTTGACTCTCGACACCCGTTTCGATCTCGCGATTAAAGCCTTCGAACACACCGCCGCCTACGACAGCATGATTGCCAACTACTTCGGCAGCATGGTTCCGGCTTATCACGGTGAGAGCAAAGAAGCCGCCGGTCGCTTCCCGCGTACGCTGAACCTGAACTTCATTAAGAAGCAGGATATGCGCTACGGCGAGAACAGCCACCAGCAGGCTGCCTTCTATATAGAAGAGAATGTGAAAGAAGCGTCCGTTGCCACTGCACAACAGGTTCAGGGCAAAGCCCTCTCTTATAACAATATCGCCGATACCGACGCGGCACTCGAGTGCGTGAAAGAGTTCAACGAGCCGGCCTGCGTGATCGTCAAGCACGCCAACCCGTGCGGCGTAGCGGTGAGCACCACTATTCTCGACGCTTACGACCGTGCGTATAAAACCGACCCAACCTCCGCGTTCGGCGGCATTATCGCCTTCAACCGCGAACTGGATGCCGAAACCGCGCAGGCCATTATCTCCCGCCAGTTCGTGGAAGTGATCATCGCCCCGTCCGCAACCGAAGAGGCGCTGAAAATCACCGCCGCCAAACAGAACGTTCGCGTTCTGACCTGCGGTCAGTGGGCACAGCGTGTGCCGGGTCTGGACTTCAAGCGTGTTAACGGCGGCCTGCTGGTTCAGGACAGGGATCTGGGTATGGTGAGCGAAGCTGAACTGCGCGTGGTTTCCAAACGCCAGCCGACCGAGCAAGAGCTGCGCGATGCGCTGTTCTGCTGGAAAGTGGCAAAGTTCGTGAAATCTAACGCCATTGTTTACGCCAAAGAGAATATGACCATCGGCATAGGCGCAGGCCAGATGAGCCGCGTCTACTCCGCGAAAATCGCCGGGATTAAAGCGGCTGACGAAGGTCTGGAAGTGAAAGGTTCCGCGATGGCCTCTGACGCCTTCTTCCCGTTCCGCGATGGTATTGATGCCGCTGCCGCCGTGGGCGTGAGCTGCGTGATCCAGCCTGGCGGTTCTATCCGTGATGATGAAGTCATTGCCGCTGCCGATGAACACGGTATCGCGATGATCTTTACCGACATGCGCCATTTCCGCCATTAATCCACGGAGCAGACGATGAAAGTATTAGTGATTGGCAACGGCGGGCGTGAGCACGCGCTGGCGTGGAAAGCGGCGCAGTCGCCGCTGGTTGATACCGTTTTTGTCGCACCGGGCAACGCGGGCACCGCGCTCGAACCCGCGCTGCAAAACGTGGCTATCGGCGTAACCGATATCCCGGCGTTGCTGAGCTTTGCCCAGAACGAGAAAATTGACCTGACCATCGTTGGCCCAGAAGCGCCGCTGGTGATTGGCGTGGTCGATGCGTTCCGCGCCGCAGGTCTGAAGATCTTTGGCCCAACCGAAGGTGCCGCACAGTTGGAAGGCTCCAAAGCCTTCACCAAAGATTTCCTCGCCCGTCATCATATCCCGACGGCGGAGTATCAGAACTTTACCGAGGTTGAGCCAGCCCTGGCTTACCTGCGCGAGAAAGGCGCACCGATCGTCATCAAAGCCGACGGTCTGGCCGCCGGTAAAGGCGTTATCGTCGCGATGACGCTCGAAGAAGCGGAAGCCGCCGTGCAGGACATGCTGGCGGGTAACGCCTTTGGCGATGCAGGCCACCGCATCGTGATTGAAGAGTTCCTCGACGGTGAAGAAGCGAGCTTTATCGTGATGGTCGACGGCGAGCACGTACTGCCGATGGCCACCAGCCAGGACCACAAACGCGTGGGAAACGGTGATACCGGCCCGAACACTGGCGGCATGGGGGCTTACTCCCCGGCGCCGGTGGTGACTGATGAAGTGCACCAGCGCACCATGGAACGCATCATCTGGCCAACCGTAAAAGGCATGGCGGCGGAAGGGAATACCTACACCGGCTTCCTGTATGCGGGCCTGATGATCGACAAGCAGGGCAACCCGAAGGTAATCGAGTTCAACTGTCGCTTTGGCGATCCGGAAACCCAGCCAATCATGCTGCGCATGAAGTCGGATCTGGTGGATCTGTGCCTGGCCGCCTGCGACGGCAAACTGGATGAGAAAACCTCCGAGTGGGACGAGCGCGCTTCATTAGGCGTGGTGATCGCCGCGGGCGGTTATCCGGGCAGCTACAGCATCGGCGACGAGATCCACGGTCTGCCGCTGGAATCCTCAACTGACGGCAAAGTCTTCCACGCTGGCACTAAGCTCGCCGACGACGACCGCGTGCTCACCAGCGGCGGACGCGTCCTGTGCGCCACCGCGCTGGGCCACACCGTCGCCGAAGCGCAGAAACGCGCTTACGCCCTGATGACCGACATCCGCTGGGACGGCAGCTTCAGCCGTAACGACATCGGCTGGCGCGCCATCGAACGCGAACAGCGCTAACGCGAAATTTTCGCCAGCAGCGTTTTACGCGTAATGCCTAACTGACGGGCGGCTTCCGTTTTGTTGCCGCCCGTTTTTTCCAGCGCCGCCAGAATCACCTCTTTCTCCACTTCCACCAGCGGCTGGATCTCGCCACTGTATTCCGTTTTTATTGGCGTCGCGGCAATAGCCAGCGGCAGCTCGCGCTCGGTAATATACTCGCCCGTCAGCAGCACCACCGCCCGCTCCACCGCGTTTTCCAGCTCACGGATGTTTCCCGGCCAGCCGTAGTGAATCAGCAGATCCATCGCCTGCGGAGTAAAACCTTTCACCGCTTTACGGTTACGCGCGGCAAAACGCTGGAGAAAATGTTCCGCCAGTAGCGGAATATCTTCCCGACGTTGACATAATGCGGGCATTTCTATAGTGACCACGTTCAGACGGTAGTAGAGATCCTGGCGAAAACGCCCGGCACTGACCTCCTCGGCCAGATTACGATGCGTGGCGGCGATCAGCCGTACATCAACCGTCAGCGTCTGATTACCGCCAACGCGTTGCACCTCTCGCTCCTGGATAGCCCGCAGCAGGCGCACCTGCATCAGTGGTGAGATATCGCCAATTTCGTCCAGAAACAGCGTGCCGCCGTCCGCTTCGACAAAACGCCCTTCCCGACGTTTATCCGCCCCGGTAAACGCACCTTTCTCGTGACCGAACAGCTCGGACTCCAGCAGAGACTCGTTCAGCGCCGCACAGTTTAGCGTCACCAGCGGCTTATCGCTGCGCGCGCTGCTGGCGTGTAGCGCGCGGGCAACCAGCTCTTTCCCTGTCCCGGAATCTCCGTGGATAAGCACCGTAGCATCCGAGGGCGCAACCATCGCGATTTCATTGAGCAATTTCTGCATCGCCGGACTGCTGCCAATCATGCCAAACTGCGCAGCCGACGCCGATGGCAGTTCAGCGCCCGTTTCCCGCGTATGCGCCAACGCTTTTTCCAGCGTCTCCTGCAGGCGGTCAAAATCCAGCGGCTTGATTAAGTAGTCCAGCGCCCCGGTTTTAAGCGCCTCAACGGCGGTCTCCACGCTGGAGAAAGCCGTCATAATCAGTACCGGAATCGCCGGATTCAGCGCTTTAATCTCTTTCAGCGTTGCGATGCCGTCCATCTCCGCCATGCGAACATCACACAACACTAAATCAAATACGCGTTCGCGCACCTGTTCCAGAGCCGCTCGCCCGCTATAGGCCAGCGCAACCTCATAACCCCAGCCGCGCAGCAGCGCCTGTAAAATGGTGCAGTGGCTGATATCGTCATCTACCACCAGAATATTGATGTTTCCGCGCGTCATCCTTGTTAATCCTGTCGTTTCACTTTGGTCGGCAGCCAAAGGGTAAAGGTCGCACCTTTGCCCTCAACGCTTGCCACCTGAATGGTACCACCGTGCTGTTCGACTACGTTCTGCACTACTGCCAGCCCGAGACCGGTTCCGTCAGCTTTAGTCGTGAAGTAAGGCGTAAAAATGGCCTCCAGTTGTTCCGGCGCAATCCCCTTCCCGCTATCGGTCACCACGATTTTAACGCGATCAGCGCTGCTTTCACTCGCTTCAACCGTAATTGTGCCCTGACGGCCTATCGCATGAATGGCGTTCAGATACAGATTCAGCAGAACCTGAGTGAGCCGATCGGGATCGGCCTCGATGGCAGGCAGCGTGGCATTGGCTGCAAATCGTAGCTGGATTTCCCGGCTTGCGGCATCCTGACTCACCAGGTGGAGTGAGTGAGTGATGACCTGGTTGAGATCCACGTGTTGTAGCGTCAGGTGCGCGGGTTTCACCAGCTCCAGCAGCTCACTCACCACCCGATTTAAGCGGTCCGCCTCTTTCGCCATCACCTGCGCCAGCTCGTGGGACTCACCGCCAGCTGGTGTTCGTTCGGCAAAATATTTTGCCAAGCCTTTGATGGATGAAAGCGGGTTACGAATCTCATGTGCAACGCCAGCCGCCAGATGCCCGAGCGCCATCAGCTTTTCTTTGCGCTTCATCGCATCCTGTAGTTCTTTATACGAGCGCTGATAGCGCTGATACCAGAAGTACGTCAACACGGTTGCCAGCAGCACAGCCGCCAGCGCAGACAAAACAATCAGCGTATTTCGCCACTCTCTGGCCTGAGTCGCGGCCAGGTCGCTGGCATCAAAAGCGATAAATATGGTCTGCGTTGGGGTGATAAGCTGCCCGTCATTGCTGGCGCAACGCGCCATGCCATGGCGTCCTGGGCCATACATCGGCTGGAACTGGCGATAAATTTCCAGTGCCGGCGTTATTTCCCCCTCCCCCATTGGAATCTCAATTTTACGCCAGCGTTCTTGTTCCTCGGGGTGTAGCTGCTGCAGGATATCGGGAGAATAAAGTGATTTACCCACCATCGCAGAATTGCTGTGGGTAATAATGACGCCATGCTCATCGACGACGGCAAACCATAGCACCCCTGGTTGTACGGCCATTTCCTCCAGCAGCGTCTGCTGCTGGGCATGATGCATGCGCATCCCCATGCCTACACGGGTGCCGGACTCCAGGGCGCGAATCAACACACTGCCTTTTTCCAGGAGCGTTTGTCGGGCGGCATCACTTTCCCGGCCATAGTCCCGTATGGTCATAATCGAAAACCAGCCGACCAACATCAGGATTGCCGCCAGCAAGAGTCTGCTCAACCACTTTGCCACCGTGTCCTTATAAAGACGCATACGTTCTCCCTTTACCCACCGTTTCCTTTCATCGTTGCCGGTATACAGCAGAAATCATGCCATTTTTTCTCTCTGATAACCCTGCCCTCAGACACAAACTGCTGTAAGTAGCGGGTAAAAATGACCCGCAGGCGAATTCTGGCGAGTCATTTTTACTCGCTTCCCTACCGAGAGGACGAGAACAACGCCCGCACGGCCTGGATTGCCGCTTTGGCACGGAAGATGCAAAAGGGAATGTAAGCTAACCAACAGGAGAACGGACAATGAAACGGAACAACAAACTGGCGCTGATTGCACTCTCTCTTATCGCTCTAGGCTCCACCCCAGCGCTGGCGCAACATCACTGGGGATATGGGGATGGTATGCAGCAACGGGCCGGCATACCAATGACTACCGAGCAGCAGGCTACCGCGCAGAAAATTTATGATGATTACTACTCACAGACCAGCGCATTACGCCAACAGTTGGTCTCCAAACGTTATGAGTACAACGCCTTGTTAACAGCCAGTTCGCCAGACACGGCAAAAATTAATGCCGTGGCAAAAGAGATGGAGGCTCTGAATCAGTCTCTGGATGAGCAACGCGTTAAGCGTGATGTCGCGCTGGCTGAGGCAGGTGTGCCACGTGGTGCAGGAATGGGCTACGGCGGATGCGGCGGTAACTATCGCGGTGGCGGTCATATGGGAATGGGACACTGGTAAAGGACTTAATGCCTGATGGCGCTACGCTAATCGGACTACTGAGGATGGATAAGACGCATGTGCGTCGCCATCCGGCGTTAAAATGTTTTCTCTTTCGGCTGCCAGTGACAAAAATCTTCATTGGCGACCAGCAGCAGTTGCGATCCTTCGGGCGCTTCCAGCCATGCCACGCTCACCTCTACGGATGAACGGCGCTGGCGGCGCTCAATATGGTTAATCGCCCACGATTCCAGATCGGGCTTCACTGTTTCACCTTCACAGGTCGTCACCGTGTTATTCGCATGCCAGCGTCCCTGACGCAATATCACCCGTCCCTGACGCAGCGCATCGCTGGTCTGGCGGATTTGATCGGCGCGATAGCGGTAAAGTGCGATTTGATCGCTGGAAAGCTGTTGTTTTTGCCCGTCGACTTCACGTTGCATGAAACTCAGTTCGCCCCGGTCATCAAAGCGTATCCGAACATGTTCCGACGGTTTACTGTATACGTTGAGTTCTATCAGAGAGAGCGAATCACCCTGCCAGCGGTATTCACTGGTGGTGGTATCGCCTTTACGCCACGGACTAAATACCGAGAGCAAGTGAACATCGTCGCTGGAATCTTTACGCCAGATGCGTACCGCCCCCTGGTCGCCAACATAGCCGCTGGCCGTGAACGGAGGAAGCTCAGAATGGCTACCACAGGCTGACAGTAACAGAACACCTGAAAGCCAAAGCGAATGACGCCAGATGGACAAAAGGGGCGAAACCGCCCCTTCGATAAAACTGTTCACTGCCACGCGAATTACTTAACCGCGTCTTTCAGTGCTTTACCAGAAACAAATGCCGGTACGTTAGCTGCGGCGATTTTGATTTCTTTACCGGTCTGCGGGTTGCGGCCAGTGCGCTCAGCACGGTGGTTCACTTTGAAGGTACCGAAACCAACCAGTTGTACAGCATCGCCTTCTTTCAGAGACTCAGTAATAGCAGCCAGAGTGGATTCCAGAGCAGCTTTAGCCTGTGTTTTAGACAGTTCTGCTTTGTCTGCAATTACATCAATCAGTTGAGTCTTGTTCATAAGTTATCCTTACAATGTGTTTATCGCTTGCTAAGCATCGAGTGCGACGGAAATGCCAGAAAAGCACTCTCCTGCATACACGCACCGATAGCCACTTTTTTTCGCCCCCCAAATGTAGACCAGACCGGGGGCGGATGGGAAGCCTTCAGGCACGACAAATCAGGCGTTAAATCACGTTTTATGGTGTCATTGCTGAAAATTTATACCAATATTGCTCTCACCAGCCTCGCGCAGGTCTGCACGAAGCCCTTTTATCAGCTCAATATCGCGTTCTTCACAGTCGGCTAAAAGTCGGAAAATTTCCCACTGAATATCCCATTCTTGCTCAACGGCAGGGTTCTCTTTCAACTCTTCATCGGTCATTTCGCGACCAGCCTGGGTCATTTCCAGCATCGCAACCGTCGTAATCGATGCCTTGCTGACCTCAATCGCATGCTCCAGCGTTTCACCGCTAAGACGTGAATGCATCAGTTCGCTTAATGCCACGCAGGCATCAATCGCCGGGTAAACGCCGTACAGATCGTAATCATCCGCAGAAGGAATGGCCTCTTCAAACTTTTCCAACTGGCTGTCGAAATTGATTTTCGCGTCTTTTACCGTCAGCGTTTCCCAAATTAAATCTAAAATTCGGCGGTAAATTTGCCCATCGCCAAATTCCGTTTGCTTGCAGAACATGGCGTAGTTTGGGTACATGCGCTCACAGAGGCAGGCCATAAACGTGACGTGCTGCCAGCTTTCCAGCTTCTCCAGGCGCAGGTGAATAGGGTTTTGTAACATGATGAGTTCTCAAATACGGAAATTAGCCGCAGTTTACCCGATATGGGGCGTTTTTGCTGCAAGCCGCGTAAAAGACGGACGTTCTGATGCCACCGCATCCGCCCAGCGGGTCGGTTCCGGTAAGCGATAACCGTTCATACAGCGCTGCACCCACGCCAGCGCGCTGTCCATGCCCACGCGGTGACCCGTGGAGATAAACAACGGATTGCAGCGCGCTTTGCTGCGCCAGACCCATGCCAGCTGTTCGCCTTTATCCAGCAGCGGCGCGAGCGCACCGGGTTCGGCAGAGAGCGGCTCAAACTTGCCGCACAGACGTTTTTTCGCCACGCCAATGGTCGGGACATCCACCAGCAGACCAAAATGGCTGGCGACCCCCAGGCGACGTGGGTGGGAAATACCATGCCCGTCGACGAACAGCAGATCAGGTTTTTGCGACAGCTGTTGCCAGGCGGCCATCAGCGCGGGGGTTTCACGAAAGGAGAGAAAGCCGGGAATATACGGCATAGTGGTGGCGACACGCGCCACCGTATATTCAACCAGTTCCAGAGAGGGATACTTCAGCAGAACCATCGCGGCCCGCGTCACCTCACCACCCTGCTCAAACCCGACGTCCGCTCCCCCGATCAGATCCGGTGGATCCTTGTCGAGGCGATCCTCGCGGATCACTGAAGAGGCCAGTTCAAGCTGCTGAGCGCGTAGCGACGCGAGATCCATAATAGCTCCTTAGCGGTGGTATTGTTCGGACAGGCGATGCACCGCCTCCACAAACACCCCGGCATGTTCCGGCGGCACATCCTGATGGATGCCGTGACCGAGGTTGAAGACGTGACCTTCACCCTGGCCGAAACCTGCAAGTATAGTCGCTACCTCGTCTTCGATCCGTGCCGGCGGCGCATACAGCATGGACGGATCCATATTGCCCTGCAGCGCCACCTTATGGCCAACGCGACGGCGCGCATCGGCGATATCTGTTGTCCAGTCGAGACCTAACGCATCACAGCCGGTTTCCGCCATCGCTTCCAGCCACTGACCGCCGCCTTTGGTAAACAAAGTCACCGGTACACGACGGCCTTCGTTTTCGCGCAGCAAACCGTCAACGATTTTATGCATGTAGTACAACGAGAACTGCTGATAGTCGCGCCCGGTCAGCACGCCACCCCAGGTGTCGAAAATCATTACCGATTGCGCGCCCGCTTTAATCTGCGCGTTCAGGTACAGCGTGACGCTCTGCGCCAGCTTATCGAGCAGCAGATGCAGCGCTTTAGGGTCGGCATACATCATCTTTTTAATCACGGTGAAGGCTTTACTGCTGCCGCCTTCCACCATGTAGGTCGCCAGCGTCCACGGGCTGCCGGAGAAACCTATCAGCGGCACCTCGCCCTTCAGCTCACGGCGAATGGTGCGCACCGCATTCATCACGTAACCCAGCTCGCCTTCCGGGTCCGGAATCGGCAGTTTTTCAACGTCGGCCTTGCTGGTAATCGGTGAGGTGAAGCGCGGGCCTTCCCCGGCCTCAAAGTACAGCCCAAGCCCCATTGCATCCGGAATAGTCAAAATATCCGAGAAGAGGATCGCCGCATCGAGCTTGTAGCGACGCAGCGGCTGCAGCGTCACTTCGCAGGCCAGCTCGGCGTTTTTGCACAGCGCCATGAAATCGCCTGCCTCGGCGCGCGTGGCTTTATATTCCGGTAGATAGCGACCCGCCTGGCGCATCATCCATACCGGGGTGACATCAACGGGCTGGCGCAGCAGCGCACGCAGATAACGATCGTTCTTCAGTTCGGTCATTTTTGCAGTTCCTTATTGCGTCAGTCCCACAGTGTATCACCACTCGTTCTTTACTCGTACTCAGCCCGACACATTGCCACCGTATCTTCGATCAAACGACGCGCGACGGTGCCAGGTGGGGGTAAGAGCGGTAAATCGTCGTAGCGATACCAGTTGGCATTGAGCAGCTCTTTCGGGTCGATGACAATGTCGCCGCTGTCGTACTCTGCCATAAACGCCGTCATCAGCGATTGTGGGAACGGCCACGGCTGCGAGGTCACGTAGCGCAGGTTTTTCACCTTGATACCACTTTCTTCCATGACTTCACGCGCCACCGCCTGCTCCAGGGTTTCACCTACTTCGACAAAACCAGCCAGCACGGTATGCACACCGTTACGATGGCGAACATGCTGGGCAAGGAGGATCGAATCATCACGGCGAATGGCGACGATAATGCAGGGAGCGATTTGCGGGTAATAGCGCTCGCGGCAGTGGCTACAAAGCATCGCCCATTCGGTTTTGCTCGGGTGCATCGTGTGCCCGCAATAGCCGCAGAATTTATGCGAGCGGTAGAACTCGGCCAGTTGTACGCCGCGCCCCGCCAACTGAAACAGGCCCACATCCTGGTCGATGACCTGGCGCACCGAACCCATGTCGTGGCGACGCGGCTGCTGCACCAGCCAGACCGGATCGCCTTCCCACTCACCTATCTGAAGTGCGCGCTGGCCCGCAAGATCGAAATTTATCGCCTCGCCATAGGGTAATTCCCCAGCAGGCAACCATAATTTTTGTTCGTGGCTCACAATCCACCAGCCGCGATCCCATTTTTCAATTATTCGATCCATATCTCTTGCGCTACCTTTGCTTCACAGGCATGTTATTAACATTATTTTTACAAGATTGACATGAGCAGATTTTAAACTTATCGATACGAGGGTCAACGTATGTTAAACCAGTTAGAACACCTGAAAGAGCGTGTCCATGGGCATCATAAACTGGTCGACCGTTGGCTGAATATTCGTAAGCACCTGCTCGTGGCTTACTACGATCTGGTTGGCCTGAAACCGGGCAAAGAGTCGTTTATGCGCCTCAATGAGAAAGCGCTCGATAATTTTTGCCAGCGTCTGGTCGACTATCTGTCTGCCGGACACTTCAGTATTTATGAACGCATTATCCATAAAATGGAAGGTGAGAGTCCGCTTTTAAACGCCAGTAAAATCTGGCCACAGCTGGATGCCAATACCCAGCTGATAATGGATTACTATGACTCAACGCTGGAAAACGCTATCGATGAGGATAACGTTCACCAGCTCCAGCAGGCGCTTTCCGATATTGGCGAAGCGCTGGAGGCTCGTTTCCGGCTGGAAGATCAGCTGATCATGCTGGCCTTTAAAACGCTTAGCGAATTCAAACGCCCGGCTTGAGATTTTCCGCATTAACGCGTAGTTTACATTCATTACCTCTAAGATAGAGGTTACTTCTTGTCGGAGTGCTTATTTTCCACAAAAGCATTCGTGATGCGTCAAGGCGGCAAGTCAGTGAATCTCCAGGAGCTTACCTAAGTAAGTGACTGGAGTGAGCGGACGAAGCCAACAAAGAGGCAGCACGAAGGATGACGTGGAAAAGGCTGAGACCGTTAATTCGGGATCCGCGGAACCTGATCAGGCTAAAACCTGCGAAGGGAACAAGAGTCAATCTGCAACCGCATCGCCCTTGGGCGATCGTCTCTCTTGCTTCATCCGTCGTCTGACAAGCCACGTCCTTACTTTTTTGGAATGAGCTATGTCTGTCACTACTAAACCATCACGCCGCGAACAACGCGCCCAGGCGCAACACTTTATCAATACGCTGGAAGGGACCGCCTTTCCTGAGTCAAAACGTATCTACATCACCGGTTCAAAGCCGGATATCCGCATCCCAATGCGTGAGATCCAGCTGAGCCCAACGCTGATTGGCGGCAGTAAAGATAACCCGCAGTTTGAAGACAACGAAGCCGTGCCGGTGTACGACACCTCCGGCCCGTATGGCGATCCTGAGGTGGCGATTAACGTCCAGCAGGGTCTGGCGAAACTGCGCCAGCCGTGGATTGATGCACGTAACGATAGCGAAGAATTAGACGACCGTAGCTCGGCTTACACCAAAGAACGTCTGGCCGACGATGGTCTGGACGAGCTGCGCTTTACCGGCCTGCTGACGCCAAAACGCGCCAAAGCGGGCAAGTGCGTCACCCAGTTGCACTACGCCCGCCTGGGGATCGTCACGCCCGAAATGGAGTTCATCGCCATCCGTGAAAACATGGGCCGCGAGCGCATTCGCAGCGAAGTGCTGCGCCACCAGCACCCGGGGATGAGTTTCGGCGCGCGCCTGCCGGAAAACATCACCCCGGAATTCGTGCGTGATGAAGTGGCCGCAGGCCGCGCGATTATTCCTGCCAACATCAACCACCCGGAATCGGAGCCGATGATCATTGGCCGCAACTTCCTGGTGAAAGTGAATGCCAACATCGGTAACTCGGCGGTCACCTCCTCCATCGAAGAAGAGGTGGAAAAACTGGTGTGGTCGACCCGCTGGGGCGCGGATACCGTGATGGACCTCTCCACCGGCCGCTATATTCATGAAACCCGCGAGTGGATCCTGCGTAACAGCCCGGTACCGATCGGCACCGTACCGATCTACCAGGCGTTAGAAAAGGTAAACGGGATCGCCGAAGATCTCACCTGGGAAGCGTTCCGCGACACGCTGCTGGAGCAGGCCGAACAGGGCGTCGACTACTTCACCATTCACGCGGGCGTGCTGCTGCGCTACGTGCCGATGACCGCCAAACGCCTGACCGGCATTGTCTCACGCGGCGGTTCGATCATGGCGAAGTGGTGCCTCTCGCATCACAAAGAGAACTTCCTGTTCGAACATTTCCGCGAGATTTGTGAAATCTGCGCCGCCTACGACGTTTCCCTGTCGCTGGGCGACGGCCTGCGTCCCGGCTCCATTCAGGACGCCAACGACGAAGCGCAGTTCTCCGAGCTGCATACGCTGGGCGAGCTGACCAAAATCGCCTGGGAATACGACGTGCAGGTGATGATTGAAGGCCCGGGACACGTGCCGATGCATATGATTCAGCGCAACATGACCGAAGAGCTGGAGAGCTGCCACGAAGCGCCGTTCTACACTTTGGGGCCGTTGACCACCGACATCGCGCCGGGCTATGACCACTTCACCTCCGGCATTGGTGCCGCGATGATCGGCTGGTTTGGCTGCGCGATGCTGTGTTATGTGACGCCGAAAGAACACCTCGGCCTGCCGAACAAAGAAGATGTGAAGCAGGGGCTAATCACCTACAAAATCGCCGCCCACGCCGCGGATTTAGCCAAAGGACATCCGGGCGCGCAGATCCGCGATAACGCCATGTCGAAAGCGCGCTTTGAATTCCGCTGGGAAGATCAGTTTAACCTCGCACTCGACCCGTTCACCGCCCGCGCTTATCACGATGAAACCCTGCCGCAGGAGTCCGGTAAGGTCGCTCACTTCTGTTCCATGTGCGGGCCGAAGTTCTGCTCGATGAAAATCAGCCAGGAAGTACGTGACTACGCCGCCGCACAAACCATTGAAGTCGGCATGGCGGATATGTCGGAGAACTTCCGCGCCAAAGGCGGCGAAATTTATCTCAAACGGGAGGAAGCCTGATGTATCAGCCTGATTTCCCAACCGTGCCGTTCCGCCTCGGGCTTTACCCGGTGGTAGACAGCGTTGAATGGATTGAACGCCTGCTGGAGGCGGGCGTACGCACGATCCAGTTGCGTATCAAAGATAAGCGCGATGAAGAGGTGGAAGCCGACGTTATCGCCGCCATCGCACTGGGGCGTCGTTATAACGCCCGTCTGTTTATCAACGATTACTGGCGTCTGGCAATTAAGCACCGCGCTTACGGCGTGCATCTGGGCCAGGAAGACCTTGAAACCACCGACCTGAAGGCCATTCAGGCGGCGGGCTTACGCCTCGGCGTATCGACTCACGATGATATGGAGATTGACGTCGCACTCGCCGCTAAGCCTTCTTATATCGCGCTCGGCCACGTCTTCCCGACGCAAACCAAGCAGATGCCTTCCGCCCCACAGGGGCTGGCGCAGTTGGCCAGTCATATTGAACGACTGGCGGATTACCCGACCGTGGCCATTGGCGGCATCAACCTTGAACGCGCCGCGTCAGTACTGGCGACCGGCGTCGGTAGCGTGGCTGTGGTTAGCGCCATTACTCAGGCCGCCGACTGGCGCGCCGCTACCGCGCAGTTACTGGATATTGCGGGAGTTGGCGATGAATGACCGCGATTTTATGCGCTACAGCCGGCAAATCCTGCTCGGCGATATCGCCATTGAAGGCCAGCAAAAGCTGCTCGCGAGTCATGTACTGATCGTAGGTTTAGGCGGGTTAGGTTCGCCTGCCGCGCTGTATCTGGCGGGAGCAGGCATTGGCAAACTGACGCTGGTAGACGATGACGACATTCATCTGAGCAATTTGCAGCGCCAGATCCTGTTTACCACCGATGATATCGCGCGTTCAAAATCTCAGGTTGCCCAGCAGCGCCTGACGCGGCTCAACCCGGATATCGAACTGGTAGCACTCCAGCAGCGACTAAAAGGCGATGCGCTCCGGCATGCGGTTTCGCGTGCCGACGTGGTGCTCGACTGTACCGATAACATGACCACGCGCCAGGAAATCAACGCCGCCTGCGTCGCGCTCAATACCCCACTCATCACCGCCAGCGCCGTCGGCTTTGGCGGCCAGTTGATGGTGCTCACGCCGCCGTGGGAGCAAGGCTGTTACCGCTGCCTGTGGCCAGATGATGTGGAGCCGGAACGCAACTGCCGCAACGCTGGCGTGCTCGGTCCGGTGGTTGGCGTGATGGGTACCTTGCAGGCGCTGGAGGCGATTAAATTACTCAGCGGTATTGAAACACCGAACGGGCAGCTACGTCTGTTTGACGGCAAAACCAGCCAGTGGCGCAGCCTCGCGCTGCGTCGCGCCAGCGGCTGTCCGGTATGCGGAGGGCAGCATGCAAATTCAATTCAATGATGAGCCGATGCAGTGCGCCGCAGGGCAAACCGTCAGCGGGCTGCTTATCCAGCTCAACCAGCTCAAACCGGGCGCAGCGTTGGCGCTCAATCAGCAGATCCTGCCGCGCGAGCAGTGGGAACAGCAAATCGTGCAGGAAGGCGACCAGATCCTGCTTTTTCAGGTTATTGCAGGGGGTTGAGATGTTACGTATTGCCGACAAAACGTTTGATTCACATCTGTTCACCGGTACCGGGAAGTTTGCCTCATCGCAACTGATGGTCGAGGCAATTCGCGCTTCCGGCAGCCAGTTGGTGACGCTGGCGATGAAGCGCGTGGACCTGCGCCAGCACAACGATGCGATTCTGGCGCCGCTGATTGAAGCGGGCGTCACGCTGCTGCCCAATACCTCTGGGGCGAAAACTGCCGAAGAGGCGATCTTCGCCGCCCAACTGGCGCGTGAAGCGCTGGGCACCCACTGGCTGAAATTAGAAATCCACCCGGACGCCCGCTGGCTATTGCCGGACCCGATCGAAACGTTAAAAGCTGCCGAGGCGCTGGTGAAGCAGGGCTTCGTGGTGCTGCCCTACTGCGGAGCGGATCCGGTGTTGTGCAAGCGGCTGGAAGAGGTCGGCTGCGCGGCGGTAATGCCGCTCGGCGCGCCTATCGGTTCGAATCAGGGGCTGGAAACCAAAGCGATGCTGGAGATTATTATCCAGCAGGCGACCGTGCCGGTGGTGGTCGACGCCGGGATCGGCGTGCCCAGCCACGCGGCGCAGGCGCTGGAAATGGGCGCTGATGCGGTACTGGTCAACACAGCGATTGCCGTGGCGGACGAGCCGGTGATGATGGCAACCGCCTTTCGTCTGGCGGTGGAAGCCGGATTACTGGCCCGTCAGGCGGTGCCAGGAAGCAAAAGTTCGCAGGCCTGCGCCACCAGCCCGCTCACCGGGTTTCTGGAGGCGTTAGCATGAAAACCTTCACCGACCGATGGCGACAGCTGGAGTGGGACGACATTCGTCTGCGCATCAACGGTAAAACCGCCGCTGACGTGGAACGCGCGCTTAACGCTCCACAGCTAAGTCGTGACGACCTGATGGCACTGCTCTCCCCCGCCGCCGCCGATTACCTTGAACCGCTGGCGCAGCGGGCGCAAAGGCTGACTCGCCAGCGCTTCGGCAACACCGTCAGTTTTTACGTGCCGCTTTATCTCTCAAACCTCTGCGCCAATGACTGCACCTACTGCGGTTTTTCTATGAGCAACCGTATCAAGCGTAAGACACTGGACGAGGCAGAGATCACCCGCGAGTGCGCCGCCATCCGCGAGTTGGGTTTTGAACACCTGCTGCTGGTCACTGGCGAACATCAGAGCAAAGTGGGGATGGACTACTTTCGTCGCCATCTCCCGGCCATTCGCCAGCAGTTCTCATCGCTGCATATGGAAGTGCAGCCGCTGGCAACCGAGGAGTATGCCGAGCTGAAGACGCTGGGGCTGGACGGAGTGATGGTGTATCAGGAGAGCTATCATGAAGCGACTTATGCCCATCATCATTTAAAGGGGAAAAAGCAGGATTTCTTCTGGCGGTTGGAAACACCGGACAGGCTGGGCCGTGCTGGAATCGATAAAATCGGTCTTGGCGCGCTGATTGGTTTGTCTGACAGCTGGCGGGTAGATTGTTATATGGTCGCCGAACATCTGCTGTGGATGCAGCAGCATTACTGGCAGAGCCGCTACTCCATCTCCTTTCCTCGTCTGCGCCCATGCACCGGGGGCGTTGAACCCGCATCTATCATGGACGAGCGACAGTTGCTCCAGACCATTTGCGCGTTTCGTTTACTGGCACCGGAAATTGAGCTGTCGCTCTCCACCCGCGAATCCCCCTGGTTTCGTGACCATGTGATCCCGCTGACGATCAACAATGTCAGCGCCTTCTCGAAAACCCAGCCCGGCGGTTATGCCGATAACCATCCAGAGCTGGAACAGTTCGCCCCGCACGACAATCGTCGCCCCGAAGCCGTTGCTGAAGCACTAATGGCTCAGGGATTACAACCCGTGTGGAAAGACTGGGACAGCTATCTGGGGCGCGCTGCGCAGATACCGTAAACCCGGAGCGATCGCATTAAACAAAAGCCCTGACTATTGCAGTCAGGGCTTTAAGTTACTACAAACTTCAGATTTAACATTAATAAACTTAACGATTTAGTACTGCTGATGGTACTACTTTAAAATGTACAGGTTTACCACAGATAATATTGGATATTGATGCTAACTAAAACTTTCCTCTATTTACCGTTAAACACATTCCACCGGCTTGATAATAGAACTCAAGGCTGGTGACCTAAACAAGTACACTTCCCCTCGCGACATATACTCTTTGATGCGTTGCCTTATTTCCCTTGCGATAACCAGAAAAACAGAAATCGCAAATATTTACTATTAAATCATGGCGTTACATCGTCGCGTTTTACTAACTTTTTGCGATTAGATAAATCAACTACGTGGCCTGAAAGCATTGTCGAAGTGAAAAAATAGCGTTTTCAGCATCGACTATCCCAAACAAAAGATACTTCGTGGCCTTTATCGCAAACCCCAATCAAGCTCTACTAACACTTACTACGTTAACAGCAAACTACAATTTCTCCGCTGTTAAGTATTAACATACGGGTTTAAAAAACGCTGTCAATACTGTTTTTTATAACATGTCTTTATTGACAGTAATTATATATTCCAGCATGTGATAAGCGTGCCAAAAAGCCGCTGGCCCCGGTCCAGATCGCAGGGTTTGGCCTCTTTTTGTAACCGGTTTCAGAAAAAGCGGCTTTCTTTGTGATGCCTTGCACACAATCGTTGCAAAGCAGTTGTTGCTATTGCTGGCTCGCGATAATTATCAACTCACACATGTTGATCGAGACTGCTTATGAAAAACATCGTTTTATGCTGTGCCGCCGGAATGTCCACCAGCATGCTGGTGCAAAGGATGAAAGATGCCGCCCAGAAAAAAGGCGTCGACGTCACTATCAAAGCCGTCCCGGTGGCTGAATTTGCAGAGAATATCGCTACAGCGGATATCGTTTTGCTCGGCCCACAGGTCAAGTACGAACAGGCCAAGCTGCAGGCGCTCGCCGATCCGCTAGGTAAAAAGGTCGCCGTCATCGATATGATGGATTACGGCATGATGAAAGGCGATGCTGTACTGGACAAAGCGCTGAAACTACTGGAGTGATGGCATGGAAGAGTTAGAAACGATCATCATGGAATTATTGGTAAACGCCGGCGCTGCGCGCAGTCAGGCCCTGGCGGCGCTACAGCTGGCGCGTAAAGGAGATTTCGCCGGAGCAGAACAAGCGATGAAGGAATCACGCGAGTACGTCAAACAAGCGCATAAAATCCAGACCCAGCTTATTGGTATTGACGAAGGCACTGGCAAACTACCGGTTAATCTCATCACCGTCCATTCGCAGGATCACCTGATGAACGCGATGGTGATTCAGGATTTGGCCGGCGATATGATTGAGCTTTATCGGCGGTTACCACCGGTAAATTAATGATACAGCCGGATGGCTTCGTAGCCTCCCAGGCCTGAGAAGCACCGCGCCATCAGGCATAAACATAGACATAAAAAAACCCGCCGAAGCGGGTTTTTTTATTATGGTCGGCAACGATTAATCGTTGTCAGAACCGCCCAGGCCTGCGTTCAGCAGTTCTGCCAGGCTGGCAGACGCATCTTCAGCAGTTACCTGCGGTGCAGCTGGCAGTTCGCCCGCTGCGCGACGGCGCATACGATCCTGGTGGTACGCATAACCGGTACCTGCCGGGATCAGACGACCCACGATGACGTTCTCTTTCAGACCGCGCAGTTCATCACGTTTACCTGCAACAGCTGCTTCGGTCAGGACACGCGTGGTTTCCTGGAACGATGCTGCAGAGATGAAGGACTCGGTTGCCAGAGACGCTTTGGTGATACCCAGCAGATCGCGGGAGAACGTTGCACCCACTTTGCCGTTCGCTTCCAGCTCGCGGTTAGCGATCTTGACGCGGGAGTATTCAACCTGCTCGCCTTCCAGGAAGTCGGAGCTACCAGCGTTTTCGATGGTGGCTTTACGCAGCATCTGACGAACGATAACTTCGATGTGTTTATCGTTAATCTTAACACCCTGCAGACGGTATACGTCCTGAACTTCGTTAACGATGTAACGAGTTACAGCATGTACACCACGCAGACGCAGGATGTCGTGCGGCGCTTCCGGACCGTCGGAAACAACGTCACCACGTTCTACACGTTCACCTTCGAACACGTTAAGCTGACGCCATTTCGGAATCATCTCTTCGTAAGGTTCGCTACCGTCTACCGGGGTGATAACCAGACGACGCTTGCCTTTGGTTTCTTTACCGAAGGAAATGATGCCGCTGATTTCAGCCAGGATTGCCGGCTCTTTCGGACGACGTGCTTCGAACAGGTCGGCAACGCGCGGCAGACCACCGGTGATGTCCTTGGTACCGCCGGATTCCTGCGGTACACGGGCCAGGGTGTCACCAGAGCTGATCTGTACGCCATCTTCCAGCTGAACAATCGCTTTACCCGGCAGGAAGTACTGAGCAGGCATATCGGTGCCTGGGATCAGAACGTCGTTGCCCTGAGCGTCAACAATTTTCAGTGCCGGACGCAGGTCTTTACCACCCGCAGTACGCTCTGCAGAATCCAGAACCACCAGAGAAGACAGACCGGTCAGCTCGTCGGTCTGACGAGTAATGGTCTGGCCGTCGATCATGTCAGTGAAGCGGACGAAACCACTCACTTCGGTGATAACCGGCATGGTGTGCGGATCCCAGTTCGCTACGGTTTCGCCGCCAGCAACCTGTTCGCCATCACCTTTCGCCATAACGGAGCCGTAAGGCACTTTATAGCTTTCTTTGGTACGACCGAATTCGTCGATCAGTTTCAGTTCAGTGTTACGTGAGGTGATAACCAGTTTACCGCTGGAGTTAACAACCGACTTCGCATTGCTCAGACGGATGCTACCTTTGTTTTTCACCTGGATGCTGGATTCAGCAGCCGCACGAGATGCCGCACCACCGATGTGGAACGTACGCATTGTCAGCTGTGTACCCGGTTCACCGATGGACTGTGCCGCGATAACGCCGATTGCTTCACCTTTGTTGATGATATGGCCACGCGCCAGGTCACGACCGTAGCAGTGCGCACATACACCAAAGTCGGTGTCACAGGATACAACGGAACGAACTTTCACGGAGTCAACGGAGTTCTCTTCCAGCAGGTCACACCACTGTTCGTGCAGCAGCGTGTTGCGTGGAACCAGAATATCCGCCGTACCCGGCTTCAGAACGTCTTCAGCAGTCACACGACCCAATACGCGATCGCGCAGCGGCTCTTTAACATCGCCACCCTCGATAACCGGGGTCATGGTGATGCCTTCCAGAGTGCCGCAATCGTCCTCAGTAACAACCAGATCCTGCGCAACGTCAACCAGACGACGCGTCAGATAACCGGAGTTCGCTGTTTTCAGTGCGGTATCCGCCAGACCTTTACGCGCACCGTGAGTAGAGATGAAGTACTGGAGTACGTTCAGACCTTCACGGAAGTTCGCAGTGATTGGCGTTTCGATGATGGAGCCATCTGGCTTCGCCATCAGACCACGCATACCAGCCAACTGACGAATCTGTGCTGCAGAACCACGCGCACCGGAGTCGGCCATCATGTAAATGCTGTTGAAGGAAACCTGCTGCTCTTCTACGCCGTCACGGTTAATAACGGTTTCAGTTTGCAGGTTATCCATCATCGCTTTGGATACACGATCGTTCGCCGCAGCCCAGATATCGATAACTTTGTTATAGCGTTCGCCAGCGGTTACCAGACCAGACTGGAACTGCTCCTGGATCTCAGCAACTTCAGCTTCCGCTTCAGAGATGATCTCGTGTTTCTTCTCTGGGATGACCATGTCATCAATACCAACAGATGCACCTGAACGCGCTGCATAAGCAAAGCCGGTGTACATTGTCTGGTCAGCGAAGATAACGGTCGGCTTCAGGCCCAGAATGCGATAACAGGTGTTCAGCATTTTGGAGATGGCTTTCTTGCCCAGCGCCTGGTTGACGATGGAGAAAGGCAGACCTTTCGGTACGATCATCCACAGAATGGCGCGACCAATGGTCGTGTCTTTCAGGCTGGTGTGCGCAACGAATTCGCCGTTTTCATCTTTTTCATATTCAGTGATACGCACTTTAACGCGCGCATGCAGAGAGGCCAGGCCAGCGCGATAGATACGCTCTGCTTCTTTCGGGCCAGTCAGCACCATGCCTTCGCCTTTGGCGTTAACACAGTCACGGGTCATGTAATACAGACCCAATACAACGTCCTGAGACGGAACGATGATAGGTTCGCCGTTCGCCGGAGACAGGATGTTGTTGGTAGACATCATCAGCGCACGCGCTTCGAGCTGGGCTTCCAGCGTCAGCGGTACGTGAACAGCCATCTGGTCACCATCGAAGTCGGCGTTATATGCCGCACAAACCAGCGGATGCAGCTGGATAGCTTTACCTTCGATCAGTACCGGTTCAAATGCCTGGATACCCAGACGGTGCAGGGTTGGTGCACGGTTCAGCAGTACCGGGTGTTCGCGGATAACTTCGTCCAGGATATCCCAAACGACAGCTTCTTCACGCTCAACCATTTTCTTAGCGGCTTTGATGGTGGTGGCGAGGCCACGCAGTTCCAGCTTGCCGTAGATGAACGGTTTGAACAGTTCCAGTGCCATTTTCTTCGGCAGACCGCACTGATGCAGACGCAGGTATGGACCTACGGTGATTACAGAACGACCGGAGTAGTCAACACGCTTACCGAGCAGGTTCTGACGGAAACGACCCTGTTTACCTTTGATCATGTCAGCCAAAGATTTCAGAGGACGTTTGTTAGAACCGGTGATCGCACGACCGCGACGACCGTTATCCAGCAGGGCGTCAACCGCTTCCTGCAGCATACGTTTTTCGTTGCGTACGATGATGTCCGGCGCAGCCAGATCCAGCAGACGTTTCAGACGGTTGTTACGGTTGATCACGCGACGGTACAGATCGTTCAGATCTGACGTTGCGAAACGACCACCATCGAGCGGAACCAGCGGACGCAGATCTGGCGGCAGAACCGGCAGAACGGTCAGGATCATCCACTCTGGCTTGTTGCCAGACTGTACGAAAGCTTCCAGCAGTTTGATACGCTTGGTCAGCTTCTTACGCTTGGTTTCGGAGTTGGTTTCGTTCAGCTCTTCGCGCAGAGTTTCACACTCTTGCTCCAGATCCATGCTCTTCAGCAGGGCCTGAATAGCTTCCGCACCCATCTTCGCGTCGAATTCGTCACCGAACTCTTCCAGCGCGTCCAGATACTGCTCTTCAGTCAGGATCTGTTGACGTTCCAGGTTGGTCATACCGCCTTCGATAACCACATAAGATTCGAAGTACAGTACGCGTTCGATATCGCGCAGCGGCATATCGAGCAGCAAACCGATACGGGACGGCAGCGATTTCAGGAACCAGATATGCGCGGTCGGAGACGCCAGCTCGATGTGGCCCATACGCTCACGGCGTACTTTGGTCTGGGTCACTTCAACGCCGCACTTCTCACAGATCACACCACGATGTTTCAGGCGCTTGTACTTACCGCACAGGCACTCGTAGTCTTTTACCGGCCCAAAGATACGGGCGCAGAAAAGGCCGTCACGCTCAGGTTTGAACGTACGGTAGTTGATGGTTTCCGGCTTCTTAACTTCACCGAAAGACCATGAACGGATCATGTCTGGCGAGGCCAGAGCAATTTTGATCGCATCAAACTCTTCGGTTTTAGTCTGCGCTTTCAGAAACTTTAATAAATCTTTCACGGATTTGCTCCCGTCGGAGTTAGCACAATCTGGCGCTGGCTGTTACGCCAGCACCAGTGACCTGTTTGATCGAGAGTTACTCGTCTTCCAGCTCGATGTTGATACCCAGCGAACGAATCTCTTTCAACAGTACGTTGAAGGATTCCGGCATGCCTGGTTCCATCTGATGGTTGCCGTCCACGATGTTTTTATACATCTTAGTACGACCATTCACGTCATCAGACTTAACGGTGAGCATTTCCTGCAGGGTGTATGCCGCGCCATATGCTTCCAGCGCCCACACTTCCATCTCCCCGAAGCGCTGACCACCGAACTGAGCCTTACCACCCAGCGGCTGCTGAGTAACCAGGCTGTAAGAACCGGTAGAACGCGCGTGCATCTTGTCATCAACCAGGTGGTTCAGTTTCAGCATGTACATGTAGCCAACGGTAACCTGGCGCTCGAACTGCTCACCGGTACGACCGTCGAAGAGGGTAATCTGACCGGAAGTCGGCAGGCCACCCAGCTGTAACAGTTCCTTGATTTCAGACTCTTTCGCACCGTCGAAGACCGGCGTTGCGATCGGCATACCTTTTTTCAGGTTTTCAGCCAGACGCAGAACTTCTTCATCGCTGAAGGTATTCAGGTCAACTTTCTGACGAACATCTGAACCCAGATCGTAAGCACGCTGGATGAATTCGCGCAGTTTGGCGACTTCCTGCTGCTGTTTCAGCATGGCGTTGATCTTATCGCCGATACCTTTCGCAGCCATACCCAGGTGGGTTTCAAGGATCTGACCGATGTTCATACGCGATGGTACGCCCAGCGGGTTCAGTACGATATCTACCGGCGTACCGTTAGCATCGTGTGGCATATCTTCGATCGGGTTGATCTTAGAGATTACACCCTTGTTACCGTGACGACCTGCCATCTTATCACCAGGCTGGATCCGACGTTTAACCGCCAGATAAACCTTAACAATCTTCAGCACGCCCGGTGCCAGATCGTCGCCCTGAGTGATTTTACGGCGTTTCGCTTCGAGTTTTTTCTCGAACTCGTGTTTCAGTTCGTCGTACTGCTCAGCCAGTTGTTCCAGCTGATTTTGTTTCTCTTCGTCGGTCAGGCCGAGTTCTAACCAGCGGTCACGCGGCAGTTTGTCGAGCTTCTCAGCTTCAACACCACCGGAAACCAGCACAGCGTAGATACGGCTGAACAGGCCAGCTTCGAGGATCTGCAGTTCTTCAGACAGGTCTTTCTTAGCCTGCTTCAGCTGCATCTCTTCGATTTCCAGCGCACGTTTGTCTTTTTCTACGCCATCGCGAGTAAAGACCTGAACGTCGATAATCGTACCGGAAACACCGTTTGGCACGCGCAGAGAAGAGTCTTTAACGTCAGACGCTTTCTCACCGAAGATCGCACGCAGCAGTTTCTCTTCTGGCGTCAGCTGGGTTTCACCTTTCGGCGTTACCTTACCAACCAGAATGTCGCCACCGGTCACTTCCGCACCGATATAAACGATACCGGATTCATCCAGTTTGGAGAGCGCAGCTTCACCCACGTTCGGGATGTCAGCGGTGATCTCTTCCGGCCCCAGCTTGGTGTCACGGGACACACATGCCAGTTCCTGAATGTGGATGGTGGTGAAACGGTCTTCCTGGACAACACGCTCAGATACGAGGATGGAGTCTTCGAAGTTGTAACCATTCCATGGCATGAATGCCACGCGCATGTTCTGACCCAGCGCCAGTTCACCGAGGTCGGTGGACGGACCGTCTGCCAGCACATCACCACGTTCAACCGGCTCGCCCAGAGATACGCAAGGCATCTGGTTGATACAGGTGTTCTGGTTAGAACGGGTGTATTTAGTCAGGTTATAAATGTCGATACCTGCTTCGCCCGGATACATCTCGTCTTCGTTAACTTTGATAACGATACGGGAAGCATCGACGTACTGAACGGTACCACCACGTTTAGCCACTGCAGTAACACCGGAGTCAACGGCAACAGCACGTTCCATACCGGTACCAACCAGCGGCTTATCAGCGCGCAGAGTCGGAACGGCCTGACGTTGCATGTTCGCACCCATCAATGCACGGTTGGCGTCATCGTGTTCCAGGAACGGGATCAGGGACGCACCGACGGATACCACCTGCTGGGTGGATACGTCCATGTAGTCAACCTGGTCGCGGCTGAACAAGCTGGATTCGCCTTTGCTACGGCAGGTAACCAGATCTTCTACAAAGTGGCCTTCGTCATCCAGGTTGGAGTTCGCCTGAGCGATAACGTAGTTGCCTTCTTCGATAGCAGACAGGTAATGAATTTCGTCAGTAACAACACCGTCGGTCACTTTACGGTACGGAGTCTCGAGGAAGCCGTATTCGTTAGTCTGTGCATACACGGACAGGGAGTTGATCAGACCGATGTTCGGACCTTCAGGCGTTTCGATTGGACATACGCGACCATAGTGAGTCGGGTGTACGTCTCGAACTTCGAAGCCTGCGCGTTCACGGGTCAGACCGCCTGGGCCGAGTGCGGAGATACGACGTTTGTGCGTAATCTCAGACAACGGGTTGTTCTGGTCCATAAACTGAGACAGCTGGCTGGAACCGAAGAACTCTTTCACTGCTGCGGAAATCGGCTTGGCGTTGATCATATCCTGAGGCATCAGGGTATCCAGATCGCCCAGAGACAGACGCTCTTTCACCGCACGCTCAACACGCACCAGGCCAACGCGGAATTGGTTTTCCGCCATTTCGCCTACGGAACGGATACGACGGTTGCCAAGGTGGTCGATATCATCGACTTCGCCTTTACCGTTACGGATATCGATGAGCTTCTTCATCACTTCAATGATGTCGTCTTTGCTCAGGATACCGGAACCTTCGATTTCGTCGCGCAGCAGAGAACGGTTGAACTTCATACGACCAACCGCAGACAGGTCATAGCGGTCTTCGGAGAAGAACAGGTTCTCGAACAGGCTTTCAGCAGCTTCACGAGTCGGCGGCTCACCAGGGCGCATCATGCGGTAGATTTCTACCAGCGCGCTCAGACGATCGTTGGTTGGGTCGACGCGTACAGTTTCAGAAATGTACGGACCGTGGTCCAGATCGTTAGTGAACAGCGTTTCGATACGCTTGTGACCAGACTGGCTCAGCTTAGCCAGCAGATCCAGGCTCAGCTCCATGTTAGCTGCGCAGATCAGCTCGCCAGTAGATTCGTCAACGTAGTCTTTCGCCGCAACCTTACCAGCAATGTATTCAACCGGAACTTCGATATGCTTGATATCGTCTTTTTCCAGCTGGCGAATATGGCGCGCAGTGATGCGACGGCCTTTTTCGACGTAGACTTTGCCGTTAGCTTCAATGTCAAAGGAGGCGGTTTCACCACGCAGGCGTTCCGGCACCAGTTCCATCTGCAGCTTGTTGTCACGAATTTCGAAAACAACTTTTTCAAAGAACAGGTCAAGGATCTGCTCAGTGGTGTAGTTCAGCGCACGCAGAATGATGGTCGCAGGCAGTTTACGGCGACGGTCAATACGTACGAACAGGTTGTCCTTCGGATCGAATTCGAAGTCCAGCCAGGAACCACGGTAAGGAATGATACGCGCGTTATACAGCACTTTACCCGAAGAGTGGGTTTTACCTTTGTCGGAGTCAAAGAAGACGCCAGGACTACGGTGCAGTTGAGAAACGATAACACGCTCAGTACCGTTGATAACAAAGGTACCGTTGTCGGTCATGAGCGGAATTTCGCCCATGTAGACTTCTTGTTCTTTAATGTCTTTTACGGTGCCTTCCGGCGCTTCGCGCTCGTAGATCACCAGACGCAGTTTTACGCGCAGCGGTGCGGAATAGGTCACGCCACGGATCTGACATTCCTGAACGTCAAACACCGGTTCGCCAAGACGGTAGCTGACGTATTGCAGCTCGGAATTACCGCTGTAGCTCTGAATCGGGAAAACGGAACGGAAAGCTGCTTCCAGACCATACTGCCCTTCAGGATCTTGCTCGATGAACTTCTGAAACGAGTCAAGCTGGATAGAAAGGAGATAAGGTATGTCCAACACTTGCGGACGTTTACCAAAATCCTTACGAATACGTTTTTTCTCGGTATAGGAGTAAACCATTAGGGTTCCTCAGCTCGCTGACAAGTCGACCCATCTGTCCATTGAGCGGACAGTTTGTGCAACACTATTTTGTTGACCGGAAAATCGAATACTTTCCGCAATGCCTGTTGCTATCACGCTTAAACCATTTCATTGCGATTTACACAGAACTGACGCTCTGTCGCAGTATATTAAGACGTCGATAGAAACAAGCATTGAAAGGCACAGCAGTAGTCAAACAGTGTGAAACGCTACTGGCGCCTTACAGCGCAAAAAGGCTGGTGACTAAAAAGTCACCAGCCATCAGCCTAATTTCTTAGGCTGCAACCAGAAAAGTTGGCTTATTTAACTTCAACTTCAGCGCCAGCTTCTTCCAGAGATTTTTTCAGTGCTTCTGCGTCGTCTTTGCTCACGCCTTCTTTCAGCGCAGCCGGAGCAGATTCTACCAGGTCTTTAGCTTCTTTCAGACCCAGGCCAGTTGCGCCACGTACTGCTTTGATAACAGCAACTTTGTTAGCGCCAGCAGCTTTCAGAATTACGTCGAATTCAGTTTTTTCTTCAGCAGCTTCAGCCGGGCCAGCAGCTACAGCTACAGCAGCAGCAGCGGAAACACCGAATTTTTCTTCCATTGCAGAGATCAGTTCTACAACGTCCATTACGGACATAGCGGATACTGCTTCAATGATTTGATCTTTAGTGATAGACATTTAAATTGTTCCTGAAAATCAGAATAAGTTTATACGTAAGCAGATGCTTGAGAAAGATAACTGCGATTAAGCAGCTTCTTTCGCATCGCGTACAGCAGCCAGAGTACGAACCAGTTTGCCAGCCGAAGCTTCTTTCATGGTTGCCATCAGGCGTGCAATTGCTTCTTCGTAGGTCGGCAGAGTTGCCAGGCGATCGATATTCGATGCGGTAATCAACTCACCTTCAAAGGCTGCGGCTTTGACCTCAAATTTTGCATTCGCTTTCGCGAACTCTTTGAACAGACGAGCAGCAGCGCCCGGGTGTTCCATAGAGTATGCAATCAGGGTCGGACCAACAAACGTGTCTTTCAGGCACTCGAACTGAGTACCTTCAACGACGCGGCGCAGCAGGGTGTTACGAACAACACGCATGTATACGCCAGCTTCACGACCTGCTTTACGCAGTTCAGTCATTTTATCTACAGTTACGCCACGGGAATCCGCAACTACTGCAGACAGCGCGCCTTTGGCTACTTCGCTGACTTCAGCAACAATCGCTTGTTTGTCTTGAAGATTTAAAGCCATTAGCTTTGCTCCTGGATGTTTGCCGGAACTCATGTTCCGGAACTCACTTCACTCCCTCCAACGGAGAGAGCGTCTAAATACGGTGAGCAGAAACAAGCCAGAGTATCAGAAATAATCTTAGCGTTCTGTCACCGTCTACGCAGGGCATTAAGTTTCTTGCGAAACACCTGCGGTCTTCGACGGAGGCCTGGATAGGCCAGGCTCCAACGAACAAATCTGTTGTCTATCGGCCGAAGCTAATAGAATCGTGGGCGAAGATTGTAGACAAATTCGCCGCCCACGTAAAGCTAATCTTAGACGTTCGCAGACGCGCTCAGACCAGCCTGATCAACGGCAACACCAGCACCCATGGTGGTGGAGATGCTAACTTTCTTGATGTACACGCCTTTTGCCTGAGTCGGTTTTGCTTTTTTCAGCGCAACCAGCAGGGCTTCCAGGTTTTCTTTCAGTTTGTCAGCGTCAAAATCCACTTTACCGATGGTAGTGTGGATGATGCCGTTTTTGTCGTTACGGTAACGAACCTGGCCAGCTTTAGCGTTCTTAACAGCTTCAGCAACGTTAGGAGTTACAGTACCAACTTTCGGGTTTGGCATCAGGCCGCGCGGACCCAGAACCTGACCCAGCTGGCCAACAACGCGCATTGCATCCGGGGAAGCAATAACAACGTCAAAGTTCATTTCGCCTTTCTTGATCTGTTCAGCCAGATCTTCCATACCTACCAGCTCAGCGCCTGCAGCTTTAGCAGCTTCAGCGTTTGCGCCCTGGGTAAATACAGCTACGCGAACGGAACGGCCAGTACCGTGCGGCAGTACAGTTGCACCACGTACGTTCTGGTCAGATTTACGAGCGTCAATGCCGAGGTTAACGGCAACGTCCACGCTTTCTACGAATTTAGCAGTGGCCAGCTCTTTCAGCAGAGCAATAGCTTCGTTGATGTCGTACTGTTTAGTTGCATCAACTTTGTCACGGATCACGCGCATACGCTTGGTCAGTTTAGCCATTTCTTAGTCCTCCACTACCAGGCCCATGGAACGTGCAGTACCTTCAATGGAGCGAGTCATCGCTTCAATGTCGGAACCAGTCATGTCGGCAGCTTTGGTCTGCGCGATTTCCTGCAGCTGAGCGCGGGAAATTTTACCCACTTTGTCTTTGTTCGGCTTGCCGGAACCAGACTTGATACCAGCCGCTTTCTTCAGCAGTACTGCTGCCGGAGGCGTTTTGGTAACGAAAGTGAAAGAACGGTCAGCGTAAACGGTGATAACAACCGGGATCGGCAGACCTTTTTCAATGGAATCAGTTTTTGCGTTGAACGCTTTGCAGAATTCCATGATGTTCACGCCTTGTTGACCCAGTGCTGGACCTACCGGCGGACTCGGGTTAGCCATACCAGCTGCAACCTGCAGCTTGACATAGGCCTGGACTTTCTTAGCCATTCTAAATTCCTCTAGTTGGGTTATAGCGCCTCAAAGAGGCTCCCCGTGTTTGTAAATTCGTTTACGGACAGAGTCCATAAAAACAAAAGGCGCGAAATTGTATTCCAATCTCGCGCCTTGTGCAACGATTAAATCGCCGCTTTTTTGATCGACGTGTTAGGCTTTTTCAACCTGGGCGAAGTCCAGTTCAACCGGAGTCGCACGACCGAAGATAGATACAGAAACTTTCAGACGAGACTTCTCGTAGTCCACTTCTTCAACTACGCCGTTAAAGTCAGCAAACGGACCGTCGCTAACGCGAACCATTTCGCCCGGCTCAAACATCGTTTTCGGACGCGGCTTATCACCAACCTGCTGCAGACGGTTCATGATCGCATCAACTTCTTTGTCGCTGATTGGCGCCGGACGGTCAGAAGTACCGCCGATAAAGCCCATCACACGCGGAACGCTGCGCACCAGGTGCCAGCTCGCATCATTCATGACCATCTGGACCAGTACATAGCCCGGGAAGAATTTACGTTCGCTCTTGCGACGCTGGCCACCACGGATCTCGACCACTTCTTCGGTCGGCACCATGACTTCGCCAAACAGCTCTTCCATATTTTGTAACTTGATATATTCGCGCAGCGACGTGGCAACGCGGCCTTCAAAACCGGAAAACGCCTGAACGACGTACCAGCGCTTTTTAGGGGCTTCAGACATCTTAGAACCTCAGGCCAGTGATAAAGGATACCAGGCGAACCAGAATACCATCCAGTCCCCACAGGATCAGTGACATTACTGCGGTAACCGCAGCCACAATTAATGTGGTGTGCAATGTTTCCTGGCGAGTTGGCCAAATGACCTTACGGACTTCGGTTCTCGCTTCACGGGCAAAAGCAACGGTCGCTTTACCTTTTGTTGTCAACAGCGCGACACCACCCGCTGCGGCAATCAGAATCACTACGGCCAGCGCACGCAGCGGCAGCATCATGTCACGATAAAGGTAGTTGCCAACGATAGCTACAAGCAGCAATACAGCGACAACAACCCACTTCATCGCTTCCAGGCCGCGCCCGCTTCCTTGAGCTTCGGTATTCGCACTCATAAACCAACCTGTCAGAAGTATTCTACAAACATTTTCACCCCGCGTAAGCGAGGCGATCCAAACCGAAATGCTCTGGTGCGTTTCGGACTAAACGCCCTCTTCAGAGCCTGTCTCAGCAATGATTATGACAAAAAAAATCACTGATGAGCCAGGTTCTGGTGTGAAAGCGTGCAAAAAGGGCATCAAATGATGCCCTTTTATTGCGCATTGCGTCAAATGTTATTCGGCAATTAGCTCATTACTTTAGCAACAACGCCCGCACCTACAGTACGGCCGCCTTCACGGATTGCGAAACGCAGACCGTCGTCCATCGCGATCGGGTGGATCAGGGTAACAACCATTT
>NZ_VDAY01000031.1:0-33332 GCF_019584005.1 Citrobacter sp. EC_71 | reverse complement strand
GCGTTGCATAGGTCGGGTCTCAGTCCAGGGCATAGCGAGTCTCCTCTTCTATGCCAGTTATAACTGTTACCCATGTATCCGGTCTAAAGTGTTACCCATGTTTCCGGTTCATACCCAGCGCCACCGGGCTTTATGATTTAACTGAGCAGCACGCGCTCAATCTTGTTGCAGCCCAGCGCGTTCAGGGTGGCGGAGGTCGCATCCCACTGGATCAACGGCGCATCGGCTTTTTCAGCCAGCACCGCGCGCTGAATGTCCGGATAGTCGTAACCGTTCAGACTCAACAGGTTTAACGCGCCTTGCAGCGGCGGGAGGGTGGGGTTAAAGGCGGCGTTTTCTGCATAGCTGCCACTAAAAATGCGCCCGTCTTTACACTCGAGCGCCACGCCGCTTGGCGATTTACTGTACGGCATATGGCATCTGTTGGCGGCGGTAATTGCCGCCTGGGTCAGCGCGTCGCCCTGCAGCGCAAAGCCGTGATCCTGGTCGTCCATCAGTAACGTTTTGATGTCGAGATCTTTTGGCCCGAACGCGTCCGGGAGATAGTCGCGCAGTGCGTGTGGTTCGCGCCCCGGCAGATGAATGCGTAAATCCAACCCGCTGTTCAGTTCATTCATAAACTGGCGGCAGTGGCCGCAAGGGGTGTAGTTAACGGTGATGGCGGCGAGGCCTTTTTCACCGCGCAGCCAGGCGTGGCTGATGGCACTTTGCTCGGCATGAACGGTTTGCTGCATTGTTGCGCCCAGGAACTCCATGTTGCCACCGAAGTACCAGGTGCCGCTAATGCCGCGAGAGATCGCGCCCACGTTGAAGTTGGAAAGCGGGGTACGTGCGCAGGCCGCAGCCAGCGGCAGCAGAGCGAATGCCAGCGCGTCTTCGTCCAGTCCCGATTCGCGTTTCAGCAAAGAGACCTGCTCAGCAGTCAGCATGGCGGGGAAATGCGTATCCGCCAGAACAGGGGCCAGGGCTGATTGCAAGTTATCCGCGAGTTGGGCAAAAGCAGTTTGAAAACGTGGATGCATGGCGATGCCTCATAACAATGTAATGGAATCGTAGTTTACGGGCCTGTTACGGCTTTATATGTGATCCAAATCTCATTGTGTGTGCAACTTATGAAACTTAAGTGAAAAATGTGCAACGCATCGCAAATAAATAACCAAAAAGTGAAGGTTAGCCGACCACTGCCAGAATAACCGGGAACAGGAACGGGGCGACCAACGAGGTGATAATGCCGCAAATGACCAGCGCCAGAGAGCTAAACGCCCCTTCCTGATAATCCAGTTCTGCGCAACGCGCGGTTCCCAGGGCGTGCGAAGCGGTACCCATTGCCAGTCCTCGCGCGGCCTTCGTGCGAATGCGCATCGCATTCAGTAAAGTATGACCAAATACCGCCCCGAGAATGCCGACGAAAATGACGCACACCGCGCTGATGGCCGGAATGCCACCAATACTGCCTCCCACCGCCATAGCAATAGGTGTGGTGACCGATTTCGGCATGATTGACGCAGCAATTTCCGGTGAGGCGCCCATCAACAGGGCGATTGTTGTGCCGGTAACCATCGCCACGACGCTCCCGGCAAAGCAGATAGCGATTATCGATTTCCAGCGCGCGCGAATTTGGTGCAGCTGTTCGTATAACGGATAGGCCAGTGCGACCACGGCAGGTTGCAGTAAATCGTTCAGCACCTCGCTGCCTTTGAAATAGTGATCGTAGGGAATTCCGGTCAGCATCAGAATGGGAATAATCACCACCATCGCGACCAGCAGCGGATTCAGCAGCGGCATTTTAAAGCGTGCTGCCAGCTTACGTGCGCCAAAGAATACTGCGAGAGTAAGGGGTAACGACCACCAGATATACGTCATCATTCTTTCGAACCTTTTTGGCCAACAATTTTGCGTTCACCGTGTACAAGGTGTGAGCTCCAGCTCACCACGAGGAAAACAACCAGCGTACTGATGGTGCATGACACCACCACCGGGCCAAATTGTGCGCGGAGCAAATCAAAGTACTGCATGATTCCCACGCCAATCGGGACAAATAACAGGGCCATATAGCGAATCAGGACATAACAGCCGGGATTAACCCATTTTGCCGGTAATACCTGCAATGCCAGCAAGATAAACAGAATCAGCATGCCGATGATGCTGCCCGGAATCGTGATCGGCAGCAGCGAAGCGATAAAAATACCTGCATAGAGGCAGGCATAGATTAGGACGAATGCGCGCAAATATTGCCAGATAATGTTCAGTGATTTGCTCATAATTGAAACCCTTGACGAGACTGATTCATCATACAATTAAACTTCAAAACGTGCTACCGATCACATCATGAATTCTAAGCATAGAGGAAATAGACATCTGGAACATTGCGCAAATGACCGCCTAAACCTGCGCCAGGTAGTACAAAAAACGATTCAGGGCGGTGGTGGGCGTTTCATTGTTGCGCCAGAATACGCCTACGCTGCCTTTTTGTTCAATCTTCGGCAGATTCAGGATAGCCAGTTGTCCCTGGGCGGCATAACGCTGTGCCAGACGCAGAGAAAGAATAGAAACCATGTCGCTACTTTGCAGCAGGTTGGTGCTGACGTTTATCGACGCTGATTCAATCGTGTTTTCCGGCAGCATTACGCCATTATCGACCAGCGCGTTGTCAATGCTAATCCGAATGGGGGTGCCTGTCGGCCAGACAATCCAGCGCCAGTTAGCCAGATCGTTCCAGGTGAGCAGGGGATATTTAGCCAGCGGATGGTCGGGGCGGGCGACAAAACAGACCGGCTCGGTATAGAGCACCTGGTAATTGAGCGGTAGCTGAAGCGCCCGGCCGCCAACGCGACCGACGACGACATCCACCGAACCCGCCAGTAGATCGTGCAGTAACGGGGTCATCACTTTCTCTTCAATATTGAGATGCAGAGTGGGTAGCTCCGTAAGCAAACCCAGTATTGCCTGTGAAACGCAGTCGGTCGCCACCGGCGAGCAGCCAATCTTCAGACTTCCCACCAGACCGCCTTGCTTGAAACGGGCAATTTCATACTGCGAACGCTCCATATCATTGATCAGGCGCTGAGCATGTTGCAGCAACAGCTTGCCGCCTTCGGAGGGGCGTAAGCCTTTACTATGTCGTTCAAAGAGCGTGATGCCAATCTCATCTTCGAGCTGTGATAACCATTTGGACAAGGCAGGCTGGGTGATATTCATCATCCGGGCGACGTGAGTTAAATTTCCCTGTTCCCCTAGCGCGACCAGCGTTTGCAGGTGTTGCAACTTCAGTTTCTGCGCCCAGTTAGCCATTTGCTATAACCTCCAGGTTATGCCTCTGCATGAAAAGCCATTGTACATTTCATCTCCAAAGATACAAAGTCGCAACATACCTAAAACAAAACAGACATCTACTCTACCTGCACTGAGGCATTCACTATGACTCAACAACGTGATCTACAAGCACTGATCGATTCCGCCCCCGTCGGCAAGACGCAGTGGCGCGTGATTATTTGCTGTTTCCTGGTCGTCATGCTCGACGGTTTTGATACCGCGGCGATTGGTTTTATCGCACCCGATATACGCACTCACTGGCAATTGACCGCCGGGGATCTGGCGCCGCTTTTTGGCGCAGGACTGTTGGGGCTAACTGCAGGCGCGTTGCTCTGCGGGCCGCTGTCCGATCGCTTTGGCCGTAAACGGGTGATTGAGCTTTGCGTGGCGCTGTTTGGCGCGCTGAGTTTGATCTCTGCTTTTTCGCCCGATCTGCAAACGCTGGTTATTTTGCGTTTCCTTACCGGGTTAGGTCTGGGCGGCGCAATGCCTAATACCATCACCATGACGTCGGAATACCTGCCAGCCCGTCGACGTGGCGCCTTGGTCACCATGATGTTCTGCGGCTTTACGCTCGGATCGGCTATGGGCGGCATCGTCAGCGCTCAACTGGTGCCGGTCATCGGTTGGCACGGCATTCTGGTGCTGGGCGGCGTTTTACCGCTCATGCTGTTTGTCGCTCTGCTGTTTGCGCTACCGGAATCCCCGCGCTGGCAGGTTCGTCGCCAGCTACCGCAAAACGTGATTGCCAGAACCGTCAGCGCGATTACCCGCGAACGTTATGACGATACCCATTTTTATCTCAACGAGAGTTCATCGATTGCTAAAGGCAGTATCCGCCAGCTGTTCGTCGGGCGACAACTGCCCATTACCCTGATGTTATGGGTGGTGTTCTTTATGAGCCTGCTGATTATTTATCTGCTCTCCAGTTGGATGCCAACGCTGCTTAACCATCGCGGAATCGACCTGCAACACGCCTCCTGGGTAACCGCGGCCTTCCAGATTGGCGGTACGTTAGGCGCGCTGGCGCTGGGCGTACTGATGGATAAATACAATCCTTTTCGTGTGCTGGCAGTGAGCTATGCGCTGGGTGCGGTGTGTATCGTCATGATTGGCCTGAGCGAAAACGGTCTGTGGCTGATGGCGTTGGCGATTTTTGGCACCGGCATCGGGATTAGCGGTTCTCAGGTGGGTCTCAATGCGTTAACCGCCACCCTTTATCCGACGCAAAGCCGTGCGACGGGCGTCAGTTGGTCTAATGCCATTGGCCGCTGCGGCGCGATTGTCGGTTCGCTTTCTGGCGGCGTGATGATGGCGATGAATTTCTCGTTCGATAACCTGTTTTTCATTATTGCCGTTCCGGCGGCCATCAGCGCGGTGATGCTTACGCTGCTGACGGTTGTTGTTCGCCAGTCGGCCTCTGTCCCTGACGCCTTGCCACGCGCAGGCATCGTGAATGAATAAGGAGAATCCCTATGTCTGAACTGAATCAGGATGTTAAGCACAGCCGTCAGCAGTTTTACCAGCATATTTCCGGGCAGAATCTGACCCCGCTGTGGGAGTCGCTGCACCGTCTGGTGCCGTCAACGCCGAACGCGCATTGCGCGCCTGCGTACTGGAACTATCAGGAGATCCGCCCGCTGCTGCTGGAAAGCGGCGATCTGATTGGCGCGAAAGAGGCGATTCGCCGCGTGCTGGTGCTGGAAAACCCAACGCTGCGCGGACAGTCATCAATCACGCCAACGCTGTATGCCGGGTTACAGCTGATTATGCCGGGCGAGGTTGCGCCGAGCCACCGTCATAATCAGTCTGCGCTGCGCTTTATTGTCGAAGGGAAAGGGGCATTTACCGCCGTCGATGGCGAGCGCACCCAGATGCATGAAGGCGATTTTATTCTGACGCCGCAATGGCGCTGGCACGATCACGGCAACCCAGGCAGCGAACCGGTAGTGTGGCTGGACGGTCTGGATCTGCCGCTGGTGAATCTGTTGGGCTGCGGCTTTGCGGAAGACTACCCGGAAGATCAGCAGCCGGTCACGCGCAAGGAAGGGGATTATTTACCGCGCTATGCGGCCAATATGCTGCCGCTGCGTCATCAAAAGGGTAATTCATCGCCCATTTTCAACTATCGCTACGATCGTAGCCGTGAAGCACTGCATGACCTGACCCGCCTGGGCGAGGCCGATGAGTGGGATGGTTACAAGATGCGCTACGTGAACCCGGTAACCGGCGGTTATCCCATGCCGTCAATGGGGACCTTCCTGCAATTGTTGCCGAAGGGCTTTTCTTCACGGATGGCGCGTACCACTGACAGCACTATCTACCATGTGGTGGAAGGAAGCGGACAGGTCACCATCGGCAACGAAACCTTCAATTTTTCGCCAAAAGATATCTTCGTGGTGCCGACCTGGCACGGTGTGTCGTTCCAGGCCAGCGAAGATGCCGTCTTATTCAGTTTTTCGGACAGACCAGTTCAGGAAGCGCTGGGGTTGTTCCGTGAAGCACGCTATTAATTTGGGAGAGAGAAAATGACGCAATATGTATTCGAACCACAAGCGCCGGTTACCGTTCCGGTGGTTGGTAGTGATGAACAATTTCCCGTGCGCCGCGTTTACTGCGTGGGCCGAAACTATGCCGCACACGCGCGTGAAATGGGCTTCGACCCGGATCGCGAACCGCCGTTCTTCTTCTGTAAACCTGCCGACGCGGTGGTTCCGGTGGCGGCTGGTCAAACCCTTGAACTGCCGTATCCATCGCAGACCGATAACTATCACTATGAGATAGAGCTGGTGGTGGCGATTGGTAAAAAGGGCAGCGATATACCGCTGGAAAAAGCGCACGAATATATCTGGGGCTATGCCACCGGTCTGGATATGACCCGGCGCGACAGGCAGATGGAGATGCGCCAGATGGGGCGTCCGTGGGAAATCGGCAAAGCGTTTGATCTCTCTGCGCCCATCGCGCCGCTGCATAAAGCCAGTGAAAGCGTAGATGTTAACAATGCGCCTATCTGGCTGCAGGTTAACGGCGACGATCATCAGCGGAGCGATATTCGCCACCTCATCTGGTCTGTGAATGAAACCATTAGCTATCTGTCCGGATTTTTCGAACTCCAGCCGGGCGATCTGATCTACACCGGTACGCCGGAAGGCGTGGGGGCGGTAGTGAAAGGTGATGTGATCACCGGCAACGTAGACGGTTTAACCCCCATCGCCGTGAAGATTGTCTGAGGTGGATGATGAAGCTGTACAGTTTCTTTAATAGCTCCGCGTCATATCGCGTGCGTATTGCGCTGGCGCTGAAGGGGCTCGATTTCCAGACGGTGGGCGTCAACATTCGCATCGGTCAGCAGAACGAACTGGCCTATCGGCGGATGAATCCGCTGGGGCTGGTGCCGACGCTGGTGACCGATGACGGAGAATCGCTTGGACAATCGCTGGCGATAACCGACTGGCTGGATGGCCACTTTCCGCAGTCGCCGCTGCTGCCTGCTGACTTCCCGATGCGCAGTCGGGTGCTGGAAATTGTCTATGCCATCGCCTGTGATATCCACCCAGTGAATAACATGCGGGTGCTGCGCTACCTGAGCGACGAGTTAAAGATCAGTGAAGAGGATAAAAAACGCTGGTATGCGCACTGGATCCAGCAAGGGTTAAGCGCAGTGGAACAGATGCTGCGCCAGAGTCATTCGGGGGCGTTCTGCGTGGGTGATGCGCCGACGTTGGCGGATTGCTGCCTGATCCCGCAATGGGCGAACGCGCTACGTATGGGCTGCGATTTGAGCGCATATCCACGGTGCAAGGCGGTCTATGATGCCTGTACCCAGCTTCCGGCGTTTATCGCCGCCGCGCCCGAGAACCAACAAGACAAAATTCCAGCCTGATAAGGAGAACGACAATGGCTAAAGTGACACGCGCAATTATCGTGGGTGGTGGGATTGGCGGCGCGGCGACCGCGTTATCGCTGGCCCGTCAGGGAATCAAAGTGATGTTGTTGGAGAAAGCGCATGAGATTGGTGAAATTGGCGCGGGCATTCAGCTCGGACCAAACGCGTTCTCTGCGCTCGACAGCCTTGGTGTGGGAGAGGTTGCCCGCCAGCGCGCCGTTTTTACCGATCATATCACCATGATGGATGCGGTAAATGCGCAGGAAGTCGTGCGTATTGAAACCGGACAGGCGTTCCGCGATCACTTTGGCGGTCCTTATGCGGTTATCCATCGGGTGGATATTCATGCTTCTGTGTGGGAAGCGGCGCTGGTTCATCCCAACGTTGAGTATCGCACTTCAACTAACGTGGTTGATATTCGCCAGACCGAGAATGACGTGACGGTATTTGACGAGCATGGCAACAGCTGGACGGCGGATATTTTGGTCGGCTGTGACGGTGTGAAGTCGGTTGTCCGTCAGTCTCTGATTGGCGATGCGCCACGCGTGACCGGGCACGTGGTCTATCGCGCGGTGATTGATTGCGATGATATGCCGGAAGATTTGCGCATTAACGCGCCGGTGTTGTGGGCCGGACCGCACTGTCACCTGGTGCACTATCCGCTGCGCGGCGGCAAACAATACAATCTGGTGGTGACCTTTCATAGTCGTCAGCAGGAAGAGTGGGGTGTGAAGGATGGCAGTAAAGAGGAGGTGCTCTCCTATTTTGCCGGTATTCATCCACGTCCACGGCAGATGCTGGATAAACCGACGTCATGGCGGCGCTGGGCCACTGCTGACCGCGAGCCGGTGGAGAAATGGGGCACTGACCGCATTACGCTGGTGGGTGATGCCGCGCATCCGGTGGCGCAATATATGGCGCAGGGAGCGTGTATGGCGTTGGAGGATGCCGTCACGCTCGGTAAGGCGTTACAGCAGTGTGACGGCGATGCGGCTGATGCCTTTGCCCTGTATGAGTCGGTGCGCATTCCGCGTACGGCGCGGATTGTCTGGTCGACGCGCGAAATGGGCCGCGTTTATCACGCCGCAGGCGTCGAGCGCCAGGTGCGTAATCTGCTGTGGCAAGGCAAATCACAGGCGGAGTTTTATCGCGGTATGGAGTGGCTGTACGGCTGGAAAGAAGATAACTGTCTGTTGCCGCGCTGAGCCTCTTTAATCTCCCGAACGGAGGCGCTACCATAGCGCCTCTTTTTTTGCGGGTGACGATATGCGTGTTTTACTGGCGCCGATGGAAGGCGTGCTCGATTCACTGGTGCGCGAGCTGCTGACCGAAGTGAATGATTACGATCTGTGCATCACGGAGTTTGTGCGCGTGGTGGATCAGCTCCTGCCGGCAAAAGTATTTCACCGGCTCTGCCCGGAACTGCATAACAACAGCCGCACGCCATCCGGTACGCAGGTGCGCATACAGCTGTTGGGCCAGTACCCGCAGTGGCTGGCGGAGAACGCGGCCCGCGCGGTAGAACTGGGATCGTACGGTGTCGATCTGAACTGCGGTTGCCCGTCGAAGCTGGTCAACGGCAGCGGCGGTGGCGCGACGTTATTGAAAGATCCAGAACTTATCTACCGCGGCGCAAAAGCCATGCGCGAGGCGGTGCCGGACCATCTACCCGTGACGGTGAAAGTGCGCCTGGGCTGGGACAACAGCGATCGGCAGTTTGAAATTGCCGATGCCGTCCAGCAGGCTGGCGCCAGCGAACTGGCGGTGCATGGTCGTACCAAAGAGCAGGGCTATAAGGCCGAGCATATTAACTGGCAGGCGATTGGTGAAATTCGCCAGCGACTGACCATTCCGGTTATCGCGAATGGCGAAATCTGGGACTGGCAGAGCGCCCAGGATTGTATGGCCATCAGCGGATGCGATGCGGTGATGATCGGCCGTGGCGCGTTAAATATCCCGAACCTGAGCCGCGTGGTGAAGTACAACGAGCCGCGAATGCCGTGGCCTGACGTCGTGAAACTGCTGCAAAAATATACCCGTCTCGAAAAGCAGGGTGACACGGGGTTGTATCATGTGGCGCGTATTAAGCAGTGGTTAGGGTATTTGCGTAAAGAATATTCAGAGGCAACGGCACTGTTTCAGGAGGTTCGCGCGTTAAACAATTCACCGGATATCGCTCGGGCAATTCAGGCCATCAAGATTACCGCCTGACATCAGTTCTGGTACGCCGGATAAGGCGTTTACGCCGCCATCCGGCATCAGAGAGAATAATCGCCTGACATTTCTGCTATCAGGCCTGGGCTAAATGACAACATCAGAAAATCATCTTAAACACGCCGGTTACCACCAACAGTCCAATCAGAAAAATAATTAGAATAATCCACAGCAGAATTTTCATTAACTTTCCTTTTTTTGGTAAGTTCAGATTGAGTATAGGAAAGTATCAACTATTCTGCCTGGCGGTGTTGTTATGCCGGTTTACGTGCGCTCAGTAAAAACACCATTGGCCGCTCTTTTTCTTCATCCAACGCCGGGTTTTCAGCAATCTGCTGCGCTGATGGTCCCCATTCATCAATACACACAATGTCGAATCCGGCGGCAATGAGCGCGTTAATCCAGGTCGCCAGCTTACGGTGCTGTTTTTTAACGCCTTCAGCAAACCAGTTACTGATACGCTCGCCTTCTTGTTGATAATGATTAACCGGCCAGGACAGTTGCCCGGTTTTGTCTTTTATCCAGCCCTGGTTAAGCGGTGCGGTATAAATCGGGTGCTCGGCAGAGAAAACTAACATGCCTCCCGGTGTTAATGCCTGGTAAATCGTTACGAATAATCGTTCAATATCGTGTAGATAATGCAGGGCAAGGGAGCTATAAGCCAGGTCGAAAGAAGCCGGTGAGAGAGTAAGCGTTTCGAGATCTTCACGGCGATAAACGATGCCATTGCCGTGAGTCATATTGTGCGCCTGGGTTAACATCTTTTGTGAGATATCCAGCCCCACGACGCTGGCGGCATGATTATCGCGCGCGTAGCGGCAAAACCAGCCATATCCGCAGCCCAAATCGAGAATGTTTTTACCCTGCAGAGCGGGGAGCATAGCTTGTATTGCTGGCCATTCCGGTGCGCCATCAAGCCCTTTTACTGAACGATCCAGCGTGGCATATCCGGCAAAGAATTCCGGGTCGTCATAAATATTCTGTGACATAAGGTTTCCATCTATAAATTATTAAAATTATTTAATCTATATTATTTGTGTGGTGTATATTTTTCTGATTATATATTTTTATTGCCAAAGATGTATTGCCACGCGTAACTAAAAAAGTAACAGCGACAAGTCGTACTCTCTGCGCATCTTTTCTTACCTGTATATCTCCATGAATCGTAATTCTGTTTTTGCCGCGACGGCATTGTTGCCTCTTTTTATTCTGATGGCAGGCTGTGCGCCTATGCATGATGACCGTCAGTCTCTGTCACAGCAGACCCCTGCTGTGAATGTCGATTCCGCATTACCTGCGGCATTAAAAAATGGCTGGCCGGACAGCCAATGGTGGAAGGCTTACCACGATCCCCAGCTTAATGCGCTGATTGACAGCACGTTGCGAAACTCTCCTGATATGCAGGTAGCGGAACAGCGCATTCAACTGGCGGAGGCGCAGGCGAAGGCCGTTGAGGCGCAGGATGGTCCGGAGATCGATTTCTCTGCGGACGTTGAGCGTCAGAGAATGTCAGCTGAAGGGCTGATGGGACCGTTTGCCATTACCGATCCTGCCGCCGGAACGACAGGTCCGTGGTACACCAACGGGACCTTTGGTTTAACCGCCGGTTGGAATCTGGATCTGTGGGGGAAAAATCGGGCCGAAGTGACGGCGCGTATTGGGACCGTTAAAGCGCGAGAAGCTGAGCGTGAACAAACCCGCCAGCTGCTGGCGAGCGGCGTTTCACGTCTGTATTGGGAATGGCAGACGCAGGCGGCGCTGAAAAGCGTGCTGACGCAGATTAAAAATGAGCAACAGAACGTTATTAACGTCGATCGTCAACTGTATCAAAACGGCATTACCTCATCGGTGGAAGGCGTTGAGACCGATATCGATTCCAGTAAAACGGATCAGCAACTGAACGATGTTAACGGCAAAATGAAGGTGATTGAGGCGCGACTGAGCGCCCTGACTAATTCACAGTCTACCGTTCTGAAACTGCATACCAGTAAGTTACCTACCGTAGAAAGCCAGCTCCCGTCCCAGTTAGGCTATTCGCTGCTGGCCCGTCGACCGGATTTACAGGCCGCGCACTGGTATATTGAATCATCCCTGAGCAGCATTGATGCGGCGAAAGCTGCGTTTTATCCTGACGTGAATTTGATGGCATTTTTACAACAGGATGCGTTACATCTGAGCGATCTGTTCCGCCATTCCGCGCAGCAGATGGGGGTCACAGCCGGACTCACGCTGCCTATTTTCGACAGCGGCAGATTGAATGCCAATCTCGATATCACCAAAGCGCAAAGCAACCTGACGGTGGCGAATTACAACAAAGCCGTGGTAGATGCGGTGAATGACGTGGCGCGAGCAGCTTCGCAGGTGGAAACACTGGCGCAGAAGAATCAGCATCAGCAGCAGATTGAACATGATGCACAGCGTGTGGTGGGACTTGCGCAGGCGCGATTTAACGCCGGTATTATTGCGGGTTCGCGGGTTAGCGAAGCAAAGATCCCGGCGTTACGTGAGCAGTGCAACGGTCTGGTACTGCAAGGCCAGTGGCTGGATGCTTCCATTCAGTTGACCAGCGCGCTGGGCGGCGGCTACCACGCGTCGTAATACACCTGCCCGGTAGATACCGCTCTACCGGGCCGTCTTCTTGCCGCTGCGTTTTTTCAACCACCAGCGTGCGCCTACCACCAGTACAATCACCAGAACCAGCCATATCCAGTGCTTAATGTGCTGGTCGAGATTGTGCAGCCACGGCGCGATGACTTCTCCCCCCACATAACCCAGGGTGGTAAATATCAGCGCCCACACCAGCGCCCCGAGAATATTGAGCGGTAAAAAGATCTTCGGTGGCAGGTGACTGGCACCAATCAGCAAAGGGCCAATAACGCGAAAACCGTACATAAAACGCGTGCCGACCACGAACAGATAAGGACGCCGTTGGATCATCTTCTGCGCGTAATCAATTTTTGCCTGATGACGCGAAAAACGCCGTAGAATTTTGCCGCCAAAACGACGTCCGAGGAAATAGAGCAACTGATCGCCAATCATCCCGCCCAGCGCGACGGAGAGCACCACCAGCGGAAATTTAAGTACTCCCTGATGGGCCGCGACGCCACCTAACAGGGTAATGGTTTCCCCTTCAGCCAGACTGCCAATCACTAATGCGGCATAGCCGTATTGCGCAACATAATGATTTATATCCATACGATTGTATGACCTCCACCGCTTATAGCATACACCCTATGAATACTTGATGCCGGAAAAGCCGCGCCGTAGCGATCCGGTATTTTCTCTGTGTACATAAAATAATCAAAAGCTGAATTATACTTGAAGTGTTGAGGTCCGGAGCTGACAAGAAGGGGGCGGTATGAACCATGTCTGGGGGCTGTTTTCCCATCCCGATCGTGAAATGCACGTGATCAACAGCGAAAACGAAAGCGTTTCGCATCACTATACCCATCATGTACTGCTGATGGCGGCAATCCCGGTTGTTTGCGCGTTTATCGGTACCACACAAATCGGCTGGAATTTTGGCGACGGCAACATACTACAGTTATCCCTGTTGACCGGACTGGCGCTGGCCATTCTGTTTTACGGCGTGATGCTGGCGGGCGTGGCTGTCATGGGCCGGGTTATCTGGTGGATGGCGCGTAATTACCCGCAGCGTCCGTCGCTGGCGCACTGTATGGTCTTTGCCGGATATGTCGCGACTCCGCTGTTTTTAAGCGGTCTGGTCGCACTTTATCCGCTGGTCTGGCTGTGTGCGTTGGTGGGAACTATCGCGCTGTTTTACACCGGTTATTTACTCTATCTCGGTATTCCGACATTCCTGAATATCACTCGCGAGGAAGGGTTAAGTTTTTCCAGTTCCACGCTGGCTATTGGTGTGCTGGTACTTGAAGTTCTGCTGGCGATTACGGTAATCCTGTGGGGTTACGGCTATCGCTTATTCTGATCTGTAAAACGCCGCTGCGCTGCGTTGTTGACGTAAAAGTCAGCAACGCAGCATTTCGAGACGATTCTCCTGTAGCGGCAAACCTGCCGGATCGCTATGATGCCTGAGCTAGCCTGAGAAAATACTTAATCTCGGGCGGTGTGCGTTGTGACGTGCGTGAACCCTTATCAGAAATCTCATCATGCTGAAATTCCGAGTTTCATTATTAAGCCTTGCCCTGGTGCTGGCTGTACCTTTTGCACCCCAAGCCGTGGCGAAAACGGCACCTACCGTAGCGGCTTCTCAACCTGAGATAGCGTCCGGTAGCGCGATGATTGTTGATCTGAATACCAACAAGGTTATCTATTCGAACCACCCGGATCTGGTGCGTCCGATTGCGTCGATTACCAAATTAATGACGGCGATGGTGGTGCTTGATGCGCGACTGCCGCTGGATGAAAAACTGAAAGTTGATATCAGTCAGACGCCTGAGATGAAAGGAATTTACTCTCGCGTACGGCTGAACAGTGTAATCAGCCGTAAAGACATGCTGTTACTGGCGCTGATGTCATCTGAAAACCGTGCGGCAGCCAGTCTGGCGCATCATTACCCTGGCGGCTATAACGCGTTTATCAAGGCGATGAATGCGAAAGCGAAAGCGCTGGGCATGACCCATACCCGTTTTGTGGAGCCGACCGGGTTATCGATTCATAACGTCTCAACCGCGCGTGATTTAACGAAGTTACTGATTGCCAGCAAACAGTATCCGCTGATTGGTCAGCTAAGTACTACGCGTGAAGATATGGCGACGTTTGCCAATCCGGCGTATACATTGCCGTTCCGTAATACCAACCATCTGGTGTATCGCGATAACTGGAATATTCAGTTAACTAAAACCGGGTTTACCAATGCGGCGGGCCACTGTCTGGTGATGCGCACGGTGATTAATAACAAACCGGTGGCGCTGGTGGTGATGGATGCTTTTGGGAAATATACCCACTTTGCCGATGCCAGCCGTTTACGCACCTGGATTGAAACCGGCAAGGTGATGCCGGTTCCGGCGGCAGCGCTGAGCTACAAAAAGCAAAAAGCGGCGCAGATGGCGGCGGCAGGTTCAGCTACGGGTGAACAAACCGCGCAGAACGATTAAACCGTAGGCCGGGCAAGCGAAGCGCCCCCGGCAACGTGCCCGATGGCGCTTACGCTTATCGGGCCTACGACTCTTTCCAGAATTTCTGCTTACTCGTTTTCCCAATACCCGGGTTCATACTGTTGGTTGGGTCATTCTCGCGGTAAAAGCGGGTTAATGTTTCGGGCGCCTGGTACAGATGCCCGACGTTATGTTCCGCCGGATACTGTGCCCCACGCTCGCGAAGTAACTCCAGCATCTGTTCTTTCAGCGCATGGGCATCCACGCCTTTTTTAACGATGTAATCCTGATGGAATACATAGCACATAAAGTGCCCGTAATAGAGCTTGTGCACCAGTTGGCTGTCGATTTCTGGCGGCAGATGTTCATACCATTCGGTGTCGTTACGACGCAGCGCGATATCCAGCGCCAGAATATCTTCTACTTCATCCGCATGAACGGCCTGGTAACGAATCGCCGCGCCAGCCGCCGCAAAGCGGTGCAGGAACGCCTTACTGCCTTCTTCCGGCGTACAGGCAAAGAAGTCGCCCTCTGCCGTTTTGAAAAACTCATTTAGCCAGTTTTGCGCTTCAGCCACGCCGCCACCGGCCATTTTTAACAGCAGGTGATGCTCGTATTTGTCGCGCCAGCTTTTCATACGCGCCGGTAAGTGGCTGGGGAATAAATGGCCAAACTTCTGCATCGCCCGGTCGGTGAAGTGCGGACGGAAAAATTTCACTTTTTCCAGCATCGCATCGGTGCGGCCTTTCAGGGTGAAGAAAAACGGCATTTTGTCGGTGCCGAGTTTGTCTATCATCAGGAACGTATCTTTGCCGTACTGCTCAGCGATGTCGTAAATATCGCGATGCATATATTCACCGGCAACCGGCAGATGTTCAAACTTCGCCAGAATATGACGGCGGATCTCCGTCAGCACCTCAGGCTGGTTGGTGCCGATATAAAAGACCTGCTGATTTTTTTCGGCTTCGAAAGTGTCCAGACGCACGGCGAAAACTGCGAGCTTTCCGGCACAACCGGACGATTCAAACAAGCGGTCCGGGTCGGCGTTATAGCGTGCGGGCGTATCCGCCTCAATATCTCTGACGCGGGTCACGTAGTCGTGATCGTGCGCATGACGTCCGTCGTGGCGAACATCGTCATCTTTGATGCGCTCGTCATCGAGTTTGCTGAGGATCTGTTCTGGGGTTTGGCCAAGCTCGATGCCCAGATGGTTAACCAGCTGTAATTTGCCCTGTTCATCAATACGCGCAAACAGTGACATCTCCGTGTAGGCCGGGCCTCGTTGCACCAGTGAGCCGCCGGAGTTGTTACAAATGCCGCCAATCACGGAAGCGCCGATACAGGAGGAACCGATCACTGAATGCGGTTCACGACCAAAAGGTTTGAGCGCTTTTTCCAGCGAATAAAGCGTTGTTCCAGGCCAGGCCAGCACCTGTTCGCCTTTGCCGATGACGTGCAGCTTATCAAGACGCAGGGTGCTGATAATAACAATCTCACGGTCGTAATCATTGCCGCTTGGCGTAGAGCCTTCGGTCAGGCCGGTATTGGCGGCCTGCATGAGAATGATTTTGTCTGCGGCGACGCAGGCGTTCAGGACGCGCCACAATTCTAAAAGCGAGCCCGGAAAAACGACGGCGAGTGCATCGCCCTGGCCGGAGCGAAATCCCTTGCGATAGCGGGCGGTTTTAGCGGGTTCAGTGAGCAGGTGCGAATGACCCACCAGGCGGGTCAGTTCATTCAGGAAAGCTTTATTATCTGTTGTAATGGAAGACATTCTCCACTCCTTGTGGTGGGACTCAATATCAGGAACAAGCATAGCGCTTTGTATGACAATACGCTTTCTCATTCATATTGTCTCTGGCTTGTCTTTCATTGATTCACGCTGGTTTTGAAAATTAGGAGAATAACCTTAGCTTTCTTTAGCGCTCCCGTTTAGTCTTACGGCAAATTGCGGTTTTTGTTATATTTTCGCTGATGCGTCAGGAAAAAATAAAGAGAGAATCAACATGAAATGGCTATGTTCTGTAGGTGTTGCGGTGAGTCTGGCGGTGCAACCCGCGCTGGCGGACACTCTGTTTGGTAACCATCCGCTAACGCCAGAAGCGCGGGATGCATTTGTTACCGATTTACTCAAACAGATGACCGTGGATGAGAAAATTGGTCAATTACGCTTAATCAGCGTCGGGCCTGATAATCCGAAGGAAGCCATCCGCGAGATGATCAAAGACGGGCAGGTTGGGGCAATTTTTAACACCGTCACACGCCAGGATATCCGCAAAATGCAGGATCAGGTGATGGAACTCAGCCGCCTGAAAATTCCTCTCTTTTTTGCCTACGACGTATTGCACGGCCAGCGTACCGTGTTCCCGATAAGCCTCGGTCTGGCGTCCTCCTTTAATCTCGATGCGGTCAGAACCGTCGGTCGCGTTTCAGCGTATGAAGCTGCCGATGATGGCCTGAACATGACCTGGGCGCCGATGGTTGATGTCTCCCGCGATCCGCGCTGGGGCCGGGCATCGGAAGGGTTTGGCGAAGACACGTATTTGACCGCCACGATGGGTAAAACCATGGTGGAAGCGATGCAGGGGAAAAGCCCTGCCGATCGCTATTCGGTGATGACCAGCGTCAAGCACTTCGCCGCTTATGGCGCGGTAGAGGGCGGGAAAGAGTACAACACCGTCGATATGAGCCCGCAGCGTCTGTTTAATGACTACATGCCGCCGTACAAAGCCGGGCTGGATGCCGGTAGCGGCGCGGTGATGGTAGGACTTAATTCGCTTAACGGTACGCCGGCGACGTCGGATGCCTGGCTGTTGAAAGACGTGCTGCGCGATGAGTGGGGCTTTAAAGGCATCACCGTTTCCGATCACGGCGCGATTAAGGAACTGATTAAGCACGGCACCGCCTCCGATCCTGAGGATGCGGTACGCGTGGCTATCAAGTCCGGTATCAACATGAGTATGAGCGATGAGTATTACAGCAAATACCTGCCGGGGCTGATTAAATCAGGCAAAGTGACAATGGCGGAGCTTGACGACGCTGCTCGCCACGTGCTGAACGTGAAATATGATATGGGGCTGTTTAACGATCCGTACAGCCATCTGGGAGCCAAAGAATCTGATCCGGTGGATACCAACGCCGAAAGCCGCCTGCACCGTAAAGAAGCGCGTGAAGTGGCGCGTGAAAGCCTGGTGCTGCTGAAAAACCGCCTCGACACGCTGCCGCTGAAAAAATCCGCCACCGTGGCGGTTGTCGGGCCACTGGCCGACAGCAAGCGTGATGTGATGGGCAGTTGGTCCGCAGCCGGGGTTGCCGATCAGTCGGTCACGGTGCTGACAGGGATTAAAAATGCCATTGGCGAGCAGGGTAAAGTGGTATACGCCAAAGGGGCGAATATCACCAACGATAAAGGCATTGTCGACTTCCTGAATCTGTATGAAGAAGCGGTGAAAGTTGACCCGCGCTCGCCGCAGGAGATGATTGATGAAGCCGTTAATGCGGCGAAACAGTCTGATGTGGTGGTTGCGGTGGTCGGTGAGGCACAGGGAATGGCACATGAAGCCTCCAGCCGGACGGACATTACTATTCCGCAGAGCCAACGTGACCTGATTGCCGCGCTGAAAGCAACGGGTAAGCCGCTGGTGCTGGTGCTGATGAACGGACGTCCGCTGGCGCTGGTTAAGGAAGATCAACAAGCTGATGCGATCCTCGAAACCTGGTTTGCCGGGACGGAAGGCGGTAACGCTATCGCCGATGTGTTGTTTGGCGATTACAACCCATCAGGCAAGCTGCCGATGTCTTTCCCACGCTCTGTCGGACAGATCCCGGTCTATTACAGCCATCTCAATACCGGTCGTCCGTATAACGCCGATAAGCCGAATAAGTACACCTCGCGTTATTTTGACGAAGCAAACGGTCCGTTGTATCCCTTTGGCTATGGCCTGAGCTACACCACCTTTACCGTTTCGGATGTGAAACTCTCTGCACCGACGATGAAACGTGACGGGACCGTGACGGCCAGCGTCCAGGTGACCAACACCGGCAAGCGCGAAGGTGCGACGGTGATTCAGATGTATTTGCAGGATGTGACCGCTTCAATGAGCCGTCCGGTAAAACAGCTGAAAGGCTTTGAGAAAGTGAATCTTAAACCGGGTGAAACGCAGACCGTCAGCTTCCCGATTGATATCGAAGCGCTGAAATTCTGGAACCAGCGTATGAAATACGATGCTGAACCGGGTAAATTTAACGTCTTTATCGGCGTGGATTCCGCCAGAGTGAAGCAGGGTGAATTTGAACTGCTGTAGTTGATGAAGAAAGCCACGCATCATGCCTGATGGCGCAATGCTTATCTGGTCTATGAAATAACGCTATCCGGCAAATTCACCTTGGGTTTGCCGGATTTTTTTATCGCCTTACTGCTAATTACTCTCAGTGTTACTACCCAATTGCCAGGTTAAGGCCTGATTTTTCGACTATGCTTTTTCCTCAAGTCTCTGAAAAGGGCCGTAAAAGGATGAGGAGCACAGCATGATAATCTCAAAGTTTGGGGTAGGGTCGTTGGCCTTGTTAGCCGCGATAAGTATGCCCTTGCAGGCCGCGTCACCCGTTACGGTCGGGTCAAAAATTGATACCGAAGGGGCGCTGCTCGGTAACATTATTTTGCAAGTGCTCGAAAGCCATGGTGTGAAAACCATCAATAAAGTGCAACTGGGGACTACGCCAGTGGTGCGTGGCGCTATTACATCCGGCGAGCTGGATATCTACCCGGAATATACCGGCAATGGCGCCTTCTTCTTTAAAGATGAGAATGATCCGGCGTGGAAAAATGCGCAGGCTGGTTTCGACAAAGTGAAAAAGCTGGACGCAGAGAAAAATAACCTAGTCTGGCTAACGCCTGCGCCCGCCAACAATACCTGGACCATTGCGGTCCGCCAGGATGTCGCCGAAAAGAATAAACTGGTTTCGCTTGCCGACTTAGGGCGCTACCTGAAAGAGGGTGGCACCTTCAAACTGGCCGCCTCTGCGGAGTTTATCGAACGTGCGGACGCGCTGCCCGCGTTTGAAAAAGCCTATGATTTTAAACTGAATCAGAATCAGCTTTTATCACTGGCCGGGGGGGATACCGCCGTGACGATTAAAGCCGCAGCGCAGCAAACCTCCGGCGTCAATGCCGCGATGGCCTACGGCACCGATGGTCCGGTCGCCGCGCTGGGGCTGCAAACGTTAAGCGATCCGCAAGGCGTTCAGCCGATTTATGCGCCTGCGCCAGTGGTACGTGAGTCGGTACTCAAGGCCTATCCGCAAATGGAAGAATGGCTGCAGCCTGTTTTTGCCAGTCTGGATGAAAAAACGCTCCAGCAGCTTAACGCCAGTATTGCCGTAGAGGGTCTGGATGCAAAAAAAGTTGCAGCAGATTATCTGAAGCAAAAAGGATGGGTTAAGTAACGGAATTTACGGCGGGTGGGTGTTTTGTCCAATATCTCGGTTAATCGGGTGCTGTTGCTGCTGGTTCTTCTTACCTTCGCAGCAGCTGCGCTTCCTTTCATTAGTTATGCCCCCAATCGCCTGGTTTCCGGCGAAGGTCGCCAACTCTGGGATATCAGGCCCGACATGGCGTGGGGACTGGCGGTGGCATGTTTGCTACTGTTTCTTCTGTGCTTTGTGTCGGGCAAATCCGGCAATATATTGACGCTTGTTATCAGCCAGCTGTTGGTGATTGCGGCGCTGGTAACCGCAGGTACAACGGCAACGTATCTGGCGCAGACGGGCAGTACGTTGGCCAGAACCAGTCTTGGCTCCGGGTTCTGGCTGGGTCTCGGATTCATGTTGCTGGCTGCCAGTGACGCCATTCGGCGCATCACCCGTCAGATGTTGTGGCGATGGGTGCTGCATGCGCAACTTTTTGTTATGCCGATAGTGTTATTACTGTCCGGCACGTTTAACGATCTTTCCCTGCTTAAAGAGTATGCCAACCGCCAGGATGTCTTTAACGACGCACTGGCGCAGCATCTGACTATTCTGTTCGGCACCGTCATACCCGCGCTATTCCTTGGTGTGCCGCTGGGCGTTTGGTGCTCTTTTTCTGACTCGCGTCAGGGGCCGGTTTTCGCCGTACTGAACATTATCCAGACCATCCCCTCGGTGGCCTTGTTTGGCCTGTTGATTGCGCCGCTCGCTGGGCTGGTTAAGCATTTTCCCTGGTTAAGCTCACTCGGCGTTGCGGGAACCGGCCTGACACCCGCGCTTATTGCGTTGGTACTGTATGCGCTCTTACCGTTGGTACGTGGCGTCGTGGCTGGACTGAATCAGGTTCCAGTGGATGTACTGGAAAGCGCCCGGGCGATGGGGATGAGCGCGCGTCAACGGTTTATCTCGGTGCAGTTGCCGCTGGCGCTGCCGGTCTTCTTGCGCAGTTTGCGGGTGGTGATGATCCAGACGGTAGGGATGGCGGTGATTGCCGCGCTGATCGGCGCCGGGGGCTTTGGCGCGCTGGTCTTTCAGGGATTGCTCAGTAGTGCTGTTGATTTAGTGCTGCTGGGCGTGATCCCGGTAGTTGTGCTGGCAGTATTGATTGATGCGCTGTTTGATTTAGGGCTAGCGCTGCTGAAGGGAACGAATAATGATTGAATTTAGTCATGTCAGTAAAACCTACGGTCAGCAAAAAGCCGTCGATGACCTTAATCTGCATTTGGCGGAGGGGAGCTTTTCGGTGCTGATTGGCACGTCGGGTTCCGGGAAATCCACCACACTGAAGATGATCAACCGACTGGTCGAGCATGACAGCGGGCAGATTCGTTTTGCGGGGGAGGAGATCCGCAGTCTGCCGGTACTGGAGTTAAGGCGGCGTATGGGGTACGCGATCCAGTCTATCGGTTTGTTCCCGCACTGGACCGTGGCGCAGAACATCGCCACCGTGCCGCAATTACAAAAGTGGTCGCGCTCGCGTATTGATGATCGAACAGATGAACTTATGGCACTGTTGGGGCTGGAGGCGAGTTTGCGTCACCGTTACCCACATCAGCTTTCCGGCGGGCAGCAGCAGCGGGTCGGGGTTGCGCGCGCCCTGGCGGCAGATCCACAGGTGCTATTGATGGATGAGCCTTTTGGCGCGCTGGATCCTGTCACCCGCGGTGCGTTGCAGCAGGAGATGACCCGTATTCATCGTCTGCTGGGGCGTACCATCGTATTAGTGACGCATGATATCGACGAGGCGCTGAGGCTGGCGGAACATCTGGTCCTGATGGACGCGGGGAAGGTCGTGCAGCAAGGGACGCCGCTATCGATGCTGACTGCGCCAGCGAACGATTTCGTACAAACGTTCTTTGGCCGCAGCGAACTGGGCGTGCGGTTACTGTCGCTGCGTACGGTGGGTGATTTTATCCGTCGCGGCGAACATTCAGACGGTGAGCCGCTGGTGGCTGAAATGACGCTGCGTGATGCGCTGTCGATGTTTGTGGCGCGGGGGTGCGATGTCCTGCCGGTTGTGACGCCGCAGGGCGTGTCCTGCGGTACGCTTCACTTTCGCGATCTGCTTTCGGAGATGCCGCCCCGTGAAACGTCTTGCTGATCCACTGCTGTGGCTGGTTGTCCTGTTCCTGATCCTGTTGGTCGGGTTACCGCACAGTCAGGCCCTGTTTAGTTCGCTGTTTCCTGAGTTGCCGCGCCCCGTGTATCAGCAGGAAAGTTTTACGGCGCTGGCGCTGAGTCATTTTGCGCTGGTAGGAATATCGAGTCTTATCGCCGTACTCATCGGCACCGGTGCCGGGATTGCGGTAACCCGGCCCTGGGGGGCAGAGTTCAGGCCGATGGTGGAAACTATCGCCGCCGTGGGGCAGACTTTTCCCCCGGTCGCGGTGCTGGCGATTGCCGTACCGGTGATGGGATTTGGTCTTGAGCCGGCGGTTATCGCGCTGATCCTGTATGGCGTGTTACCGATCCTACAGGCAACCCTGGCGGGGCTGGGAGGCATCTCTGCCAGCGTGATGGATATCGCCAGCGGGATGGGGATGAGTCGCTGGCAGCGTCTGCGTAAAGTGGAGTTGCCGCTGGCGGCGCCGGTTATTCTGGCGGGGATCCGCACGTCGGTGATCATTAATATCGGCACCGCAACGATAGCCTCAACCGTCGGGGCGAATACGCTGGGTACGCCGATAATTATCGGACTTAGCGGATTCAATACCGCGTATGTGATTCAGGGGGCGTTGCTGGTCGCGTTGGCGGCAGTGATTGTCGATCGCGGATTTGAGCGATTAGCGAGCTACCTTACCCGGCACGTAAAATGAATGTGTAGCCTGCCAGCATGACGCCGCCGATACCGCCGATAGCCATCAGCAGGAAGAGGGTGATTACACCGATTTTAGCTGCGCTCATTGTGCACTCCTTATGTGAATCTAAGGATTGTACACTTTTGTTAATAGAATATTAAATACCGAGTGGATAAATATCGTGACCCAACGCGCGCCATTCACTCAACTGCTGTTGCTGAGCGGGCGTTTGGTTCTCGCCGCACCAGACAAGTAAGGTTCGCCCTTCGAACATTTCCGGTCGTAGTTGGTTCAGCGAATGGGCCAGAACGTCAACGCGCCATCCCTGCTGACTGGCAACCCAACCCTCCAGCCATAAGCGGGTGGTATCGTGAATATTCCAGCCGACAACCAGCGCATCTTTACCCTGTTTCTTGCGTGCTGAGGCCAGACAAATCGCGATGTAGTTGATGAGGACGCCGTCGAGGATCCCGAGTAACGCCTGGAGGATCGGCTGCTGACACTGTAGACGGCGGCGTAACGGTGTGAACAAATGGGTGTTGAGCGTTTGCGCCGGATAATCCTGGCCACGCTCTTTGATCCACATTCTCAGACTATGCAAATTATTGCTTTGCAAATAGCTTAATAGCGTCTCTTGCTGTTCACGCCAGCCGTTATGCACATCAATGTTCTCATTGCTGAGCAACATTTTCACCTTACTGACCTGAACACCGTTGTTTATCCAGCGTTTTATCTCACGGATCCTGTCGATATCCGCGTCGTTAAACAGACGATGACCGCCGTCTGTCCGCTGCGGTTTGAGTAATCCGTAACGCCTCTGCCACGCGCGTAAAGTGACAGGGTTGATATCACAAAGCAAAGCCACTTCACCGATTGTGTAAAGCGCCATCGTCGTCTCACTCTTGCTCGCGAGGTCCCAGTTTTACTTTAGACGCTCTTTTGCGAACCAGGTAGTTTTGTCTGTTTTTTGATCAATGAATGGTTGGGTTTGTCGTCATACTCGCGCTTTCGAGTGATCGTTCTCACAAATTCCTGTTTTTTTGCAACACTTCAAAGAAAGTTACGCGCAGCCCATGTATGTTACGCGCTTTTAAGTGATGTGTGGTTGGCGCGTATGTACGAGTTTAATCTGGTGTTGCTGCTGCTTCAGCAGATGTGCGTGTTTCTCGTTATCGCGTGGCTGATGAGCAAAACGCGTTTGTTTATCCCGCTGATGCAGGTCACTATCCGTCTCCCGCACAAACTGCTTTGCTATGTCACCTTTTCCATTTTCTGCATTTTGGGCACCTATTTCGGGCTGCACATTGATGACTCTATTGCTAATACGCGTGCTATCGGCGCGGTGATGGGCGGACTGCTCGGCGGTCCCGTAGTCGGTGGTTTAGTCGGTCTGACCGGTGGCTTGCACCGTTATTCAATGGGCGGTATGACGGCGCTAAGCTGCATGATTTCGACCATTGTGGAAGGTTTACTCGGCGGGCTGGTGCACAGCGTGCTCACCCGTCGTGGTCGTACCGATAAAGTCTTTAGCCCACTGACGGCGGGTGCCATCACCTTTGTGGCTGAACTGGTGCAGATGCTGATTATCTTATTAATTGCTCGTCCGTTTGATGATGCGTTTCGGTTGGTCAGCAATATTGCCGCCCCGATGATGGTCACCAATACCGTGGGCGCAGCCCTGTTTATGCGTATTTTGCTCGATAAACGGGCAATGTTTGAAAAATACACCTCGGCTTTTTCTGCCACCGCGCTCAAAGTTGCCGCCTCTACGGAAGGTATTTTGCGTCAGGGGTTCAACGAGGTTAACAGCATGAAGGTGGCTCAGGTGCTGTACGAAGAGCTGGATATCGGCGCGGTGGCGATTACCGATCGTGAGAAGCTGCTGGCATTTACCGGCATTGGTGACGATCACCACCTGCCTGGTAAACCGATTTCGTCGTCGTACACTCTACGGGCAATAGAAACCGGAGAGGTGGTGTATGCCGACGGGAATGAAGTCCCTTACCGTTGTTCTTTGCATCCGCAATGCAAATTAGGCTCGACGCTGGTGATTCCGCTGCGGGGTGAAAACCAGCGGGTGATGGGGACCATCAAACTATATGAGGCTAAAAACCGCCTCTTTAGCTCGATCAACCGCACGTTGGGGGAGGGGATCGCTCAGCTACTTTCGGCGCAAATACTGGCTGGACAGTACGAACGGCAAAAAGCAATGCTTACGCAGTCAGAAATAAAACTCCTGCACGCCCAGGTGAATCCTCATTTTCTGTTCAATGCGCTCAATACCATCAAAGCCGTGATCCGCCGCGATAGCGAGCAGGCCAGTCAACTGGTGCAGTACCTGTCGACCTTCTTTCGCAAAAACTTAAAGCGTCCGTCGGAGATTGTCACACTGGCCGATGAAATTGAGCACGTGAACGCCTATTTGCAAATTGAAAAGGCGCGATTCCAGTCGCGGCTGCAGGTGACCTTAACGGTGCCTGATGAACTTTCGTATCAGCAATTACCGGCTTTTACCCTGCAGCCCATCGTGGAGAATGCCATTAAGCACGGTACCTCTCAGTTACTGGATACCGGAGAGGTGTCGATTACCGCCCGTCGCGAAGGGCAGTATCTGATGCTTGATATTGAAGATAATGCCGGACTGTATCAGCCAACGTCTGAGGCCAGCGGGTTGGGTATGAATCTGGTCGATAAACGACTGCGCGAGCGGTTTGGCGATGATTTTGGCATCAGCGTAGCGTGTGAACCTGACCGCTTTACCCGAATCACATTACGACTTCCTCTGGAGGAACAGGCATGATCAAAGTGCTGATTGTCGATGACGAACCGTTAGCGCGGGAGAATCTGCGGATCCTGTTGCAGGAGCAAAGCGACATCGAGATTGTCGGGGAATGTTCGAACGCGGTGGAAGCCATCGGCGCGGTACATAAACTGCGCCCGGATGTCCTGTTTCTCGATATTCAGATGCCGCGTATCAGCGGTCTGGAAATGGTCGGTATGCTTGATCCCGAGCATCGCCCGTACATTGTTTTCCTGACCGCCTTTGATGAGTATGCGGTTAAAGCCTTTGAAGAACACGCGTTTGATTATCTGCTCAAGCCGATTGAAGAGGCGCGGCTGGAAAAAACGCTGAGCCGTTTGCGTCAGGAACGCACGAAGCAGGATGTATCGCTACTGCCTGAGCATCAGCAGGCGCTGAAGTTTATTCCGTGCAGCGGTCATAGCCGTATTTATTTGCTGCAAATGGATGATGTAGCATTTATCAGTAGTCGTATGAGCGGCGTGTATGTCACCAGTAGTGATGGTAAAGAGGGGTTTACAGAGTTGACGCTCAGAACGCTGGAAAGTCGTACGCCACTACTGCGCTGCCACCGCCAATATCTGGTGAATTTAGCGCAATTGCAGGAAATCCGGCTGGAAGATAATGGCCAGGCCGAGCTGATTTTGCGTAACGGGCTGACCGTTCCGGTGAGCCGTCGTTATCTTAAAAGTCTAAAAGAGGCGATTGGACTGTAAAACTGATACACTGCGCGCCATTGCATCACCGACTGTTGAAGGCTCTATGCTAAGTAACGATATTCTTCGTAGCCTGCGCTACACCCTGAAAGCGAACAATAACGACATGGTGCGTATTCTTGCGCTTGCTGACATGGAATCCACCTCCGCGGGTTTTGATACCTGGATGACAAAAGAAGATGAAGATGGGTTTGTGCGCTGCCCGGATATCATTCTTTCCGGTTTTTTAAACGGTCTGATTTATCATCTGCGCGGGAAAGATGATTCAGCGCCGGAACTGGCGCTTGAGCGTCGTGTTAATAACAATACGGTGCTGAAAAAACTGCGTATCGCCTTTTCGCTGAAAACCGATGATATTCTGGCCATTATGACCGAGCAGAAATTTCGCGTGTCGATGCCGGAAATTACCGCCATGATGCGCGCGCCGGACCATAAAAACTATCGCGAATGTGGCGATCAGTTCCTGCGTTATTTCCTGCGCGGTTTGACCTCTCGCGTACACAACGCGAAAGCATAACGAGAAAAACGGGCGACCACGATTAAAATCGGGTCGCCGACGGTTTACTTCACTTCTTTAAAGCCCGCCGCTTCCATTATCGTCTGCATTTGTTTCATGCTGATGTTTTTATCGGCGTTTTCAGACAGCTTCATTCCAGAGATTCCCTGCAACGATTTTATGTCGACCTTTTCCATATCGATGGTGACATTTTCTTGCGCGTAGGTGTCTGTATAGGTGAGCTTTTCTTCAATGCCCGGAATATTATGATATTTAGCGCTTAAGGCGTCGAAGACTTTTGCTGCTTCTTCTTTATTGCTGGCGCCGACAGACGCATAGCTGATTTTACTTTCTGAGGTTTGCTTCAGAACTTTGTCACCTTTAAAGGTGTAAGAGACCGTAATATCAGAACCGTTAATGTTGGCATTGAATGTTTTCGTTTCTTCTTTATCGCCACATCCCGCGAGGGAAAAAACCAGAACAGATGCCGCGGCGAGCGAAAGTAATTTTTGTAACGCGTTCATGCAAAACTCCATTTCATGAATATCGGATGTTAAATAATAACATCCATGAATCTGGTGAGTCCGGACGACCCTGATACCAGAGGCGCATAGAATAAATCTAATATTAAAAAATGCGCAGTCCGAAAATGGAGTGAAGTGACGAGTTTAAGATTAGGGGAATCGCTAATGTCGCAAAAAAAAAGCGCTGCCATTGCAGCGCTTGATATATCTTACTTCACCTGTTGGCCAGGTTTTGCACCTTCGTCCGGGCTTAACAGGAAGATATCTTTCCCGCCAGGACCTGCCGCCATTACCATACCTTCGGAAATACCGAAGCGCATTTTACGCGGTGCCAGGTTGGCAACCATAATGGTCTGGCGTCCGATCAGGACCTGCGGATCCGGATAAGCAGAACGAATACCCGAGAAGACGTTACGCTTCTCGCCACCGAGATCCAGCGTCAGACGCAGCAGTTTGTCAGAACCGTCTACGAACTCAGCGTTTTCAATCAACGCGACGCGCAGGTCAACTTTGGCGAAATCGTCAAAGGTGATGGTTTCCTGAATCGGATCGTCCGCCAGCGGGCCGGTAACCGGTGCGGCCGCGGCTTTCACCTCCTCTTTAGACGCTTCAACCAGTGCTTCAACTTGCTTCATGTCGATGCGATTGTAGAGCGCCTTAAAGGTGTTGACCTTGTGACCGAGCAGCGGCTGCTCGATAGCATCCCAGTTCAGTTCGCTGTTCAGGAAGGCTTCAACGCGTTCAGCCAGCGTCGGCAGTACCGGTTTCAGGTAAGTCATCAGAACGCGGAACAGGTTGATGCCCATTGAGCAAATTGCCTGCAGGTCCGCATCGCGGCCTTCCTGTTTAGCCACAACCCACGGGGCCTGTTCGTCAACGTAGCGGTTTGCCACGTCGGCCAGCGCCATGATTTCACGGATAGCTTTACCGAATTCACGGCTTTCCCACGCTTCGCCAATGACTGCAGCGGCATCGGTGAAGGTTTTATACAGTGCCGGATCGGCCAGTTCAGCCGCCAGCACGCCGTCGAAACGCTTGGCGATAAAGCCAGCGTTACGGGAGGCCAGGTTGACTACTTTGTTGACGATGTCGGCGTTAACGCGCTGGACAAAGTCTTCCAGGTTCAGGTCGATGTCATCAATACGTGAAGAGAGCTTCGCCGTGTAGTAGTAACGCAGGCTGTCGGCGTCGAAGTGCTTCAGCCAGGTGCTGGCCTTAATAAAGGTGCCGCGAGATTTGGACATCTTCGCGCCGTTCACCGTCACATAACCGTGTACGAACAGGTTGGTCGGCTTACGGAAGTTGCTGCCTTCCAGCATGGCAGGCCAGAACAGGCTGTGGAAGTAGACGATGTCCTTGCCGATGAAATGATACAGCTCGGCGTCGGAGTCTTTTTTCCAGTACTCATCAAAACTGGTCGTGTCGCCGCGCTTGTCGCACAGGTTTTTGAACGATCCCATATAGCCAATTGGCGCATCCAGCCAGACGTAGAAGTACTTGCCAGGCGCATTTGGGATTTCAAAACCGAAGTACGGTGAGTCGCGGGAAATATCCCACTGCTGCAGGCCAGATTCAAACCATTCCTGCATTTTGTTGGCGACCTGCTCCTGCAACGCGCCGCTGCGCGTCCACGCCTGCAGCATTTCGCTGAACGATGGCAGGTCAAAGAAGAAGTGTTCTGAGTCACGCATCACCGGTGTTGCGCCGGAAACGACGGATTTCGGCTCGATAAGTTCGGTCGGGCTGTAGGTTGCGCCGCAGACTTCACAGTTATCGCCGTACTGATCCGGAGACTTACATTTCGGACAGGTGCCTTTAACGAAACGGTCAGGCAGGAACATGCCTTTTTCCGGATCGTACAGCTGGGAGATAGTGCGGTTTTTAATAAAACCGTTCTCCTTCAGGCGCGTGTAAATCAGCTCAGACAGCTCACGGTTCTCTTCGCTATGCGTAGAGTGGTAGTTGTCGTAGCTGATGTCAAAACCTGCAAAATCAGTCTGATGCTCCTGACTCATTTCACCGATCATCTGCTCTGGCGTGATCCCAAGTTGCTGTGCTTTCAGCATGATTGGCGTACCGTGGGCGTCGTCCGCGCAGATGAAGTTTACCTGGTGGCCGCGCATTCGCTGGTAACGGACCCAGACATCAGCCTGGATGTGCTCCAGCATATGGCCGAGGTGGATAGAGCCGTTGGCGTACGGCAGCGCGCACGTTACCAGAATTTTCTTCGCGACTTGAGTCATAGTGGGCAATTACTTCTTTTGTAGTGAAAAGGGCTTTGATAGTACCAAAATGGTAATTACTGCGCCAAGCGATAAGGGCATTTATACGTAAATGAATAATTGTTGCGGTTGGAGTAAACTACCTGGTGACTATTGTATTTTCAGAACAACAAAAAGGAGTCGGGATGAACCCACAATCCCAGGCCAAATCACCAGAAACCCTGCGCGCGATGGTCGCCGGGACGCTGGCGAATTTTCAGCATTCAACCCTGAAGCATAATCTGACGACGCTTAAAGCGTTGCACCACGTCGCCTGGATGGATGACACGTTGCACGTCGAGCTGGTCATGCCCTTCGTCTGGCAGAGCGCGTTTGAAGCATTAAAAGAGCAATGCAGTGCCGATCTGCTGCGTATTACCGGCGCGAAGGCGATTGACTGGAAGTTGTCGCATAACATCGCGACGCTGAAGCGCGTGAAAAACCAGCCGGGTATTAATGGTGTGAAGAACATCATTGCCGTTAGCTCGGGCAAAGGTGGCGTTGGCAAATCCTCGACCGCGGTGAACCTGGCGCTGGCGCTGGCCGCGGAAGGGGCGAAGGTGGGCATTCTTGACGCCGATATTTATGGCCCGTCCATCCCGACGATGCTCGGTGCGGAAAACCAGCGTCCAACTTCGCCGGACGGCACCCATATGGCGCCGATCATGTCTCACGGTCTGGCGACCAACTCCATTGGCTATCTGGTCACTGACGATAACGCCATGGTGTGGCGCGGCCCGATGGCCAGTAAAGCGCTGTTGCAGATGCTGCAGGAAACCTTATGGCCGGATCTTGATTATCTGGTACTGGATATGCCGCCAGGCACCGGTGACATCCAGCTGACGCTGGCGCAGAACATTCCGGTAACGGGGGCGGTTGTAGTGACCACGCCGCAGGATATTGCGCTGATCGATGCGAAAAAAGGCATTGTGATGTTCGAAAAAGTCGAAGTGCCGGTGTTGGGTATTGTTGAGAATATGAGTATGCATATTTGCAGCAACTGCGGACATCATGAGCCAATCTTTGGCACCGGTGGCGCGCAGAAACTGGCCGAGCAGTACCACACCCAACTGCTGGGACAAATGCCGCTGCATATTTCTCTGCGTGAAGACCTCGATCGCGGTACGCCGACGGTTATCAGCCGCCCAGACAGCGAATTTACTGCCATTTACCGTGACCTTGCAGGGCGCGTAGCAGCGCAGCTGTACTGGCAGGGTGAAGTTATTCCTGGCGAGATTGCCTTCCGCGCGGTGTAATTTCTGGCGTTAAATATTATTCACCGCATCAATGGCATATTGATGTGGTGAATATATAAGATGAAGGGAAAATAGAGTATTGTTTATCCTACCTTAATAAAACATGATTTTTTCTGAATTAAATCCGTTATTCATCATTTAAATTGATCATGCCTATCTCATTGATTTAGTATTTCAATTGGTTTTCGCGTGATAGTACATCTATCATTGCGCCAAATAACCACCCTGCATGTTAAATCGGGTTTAATACAGGAACGACATTTAGATGAAAAAAACTTTGTCGCTGGGAATTATAGTTCTGGCTTATGGATTAAGTCTTCCCACATTGGGCGCAGATACCGCAACCTTAACTATTAGCGGCACCGTTGTCGCGCCGACCTGCAGTACTGAAGTGGTAAATGCTCAACTTCAACAGCGCTGCGGCAACACCACCCACGTTTCCAGTACCGAACAAACTGTCACGTCGGTGGCGAGGGGAGTAACAACGGAACTGGTGGCTATTCCGGGGAGCGATAATCGTCAAATTATCCTCAATCGCTACGACTAGAATATTCTCTTTCATATAGCCCATATCACCTTCATGAATGATATGGGCTTTTTTATTTATCCTAAAAATAAATATGAATGGTAAATTACGCTAACTTATTAATTGTGCAAATAAGTTTGGTTTCTATCTATTTGTTGCGATTATATTGCACGGAGTAACTTGTTTTAAATCAAAAAAACATTCCGTTTACATTGCGGTAACGATTTAAACGTGTAGATTCTAGTTACAGGAATAACACCGCGTAACAAATCTAAATATATTGATTAAGGAAGATACTATGAATCGTTCAATTATTGCTGCTGTATTGGCTGGCGTATTTTTGAGTGGTGGGGCTTATGCTGCTCCTGCAGAGGAACAAGGAACTTTGACAATTACTGGCGAAGTAACAGGTACCGCTTGTCGATTCGATAATGGGAATAACGTTTCTGCAATTGAATTAGGAAATGTACCTGCTTCGGCATTTCAAGGTTACGATGTTGGCGTTGATGTTCCATTTGGCGAAAATGAAGCGACAACACCAATGATTTTGGTATGCGATCCAACCAAAGATGTAATTATTAAAGTTGATGGTGCTGCTTTCGATTATAATGATGTTATCGAAAACACAGTGGCTCAGGGATCTGGTGGTGCTACCGGTGTTGGTTTTAAATTATACCATAAAAATAAGTTAATTGAAAAAGACGGAAACTCAACGCTTGCTATTTCTGATCTTAAATCATTAGGCGATAATAAATATGAGTTGCTTCTTTCTGCGCGGTATGCAAAAGCAGCAACTAACGTTTCTGAGGGTAAGGTAAACGGAACTGTAAAACTGATGGTCATCCAGGAATAATGTTATGCCGGCAACCTTGGTTGCCGGCATAAAATAAGGAATGAAAAATGAAGATGCTATGTGCGGTAATCACATTATCAGTTGTTACACCAGTTCATGCAGGGATAGTGATTTATGGCACAAGAGTTATTTACCCCGCGGAAAAAAGTGAAATAACGCTGCAGTTAATGAACCAGGAACAAAATGCCTCTCTGGTTCAGGCCTGGATCGATGATGGTAATACATCATTACCGCCAGAGAAGATTCAGGTTCCCTTTTTATTAACGCCTCCAGTGGTCAGGGTGCCGGGCAATTCAGGTCAACAGCTCAAAATCAAAAAAATGCCCAATACGTTGCCGAAAAATAAAGAGAGCCTGTTTTATCTTAATGTACTGGATATTCCGCCTAATAACCCAGTAAATGCTGGCAAGAATGTTATAAAGTTTGCGATGCAGAATCGTATTAAATTATTTTACCGTCCGTCAGGTATTGCACCAGTTAATAGTGCGACTTTCAAAAAAATAGTTTTGGTACGCAATGGTAAGAGTTTTATCATAAAAAATGACAATGCTAATTGGGTTACGGTAGCTGAGATAAAATTTGGCAGTGTGAAAATAAATGATAAATCAGTGATGGTCGCACCATTCTCTAGTGAACCCGTCATGGTTAAAAGTAGTAACGCTAACCAATATAAATTAACCATTATCAATGATTATGGCAGCTTTATAAGTGATAGCGTCAGCTTGAAATAACAGGAGCTGATTATGTTAAGGATGACCCCGCTTGCTTCTGCGATATTAATTTCGTTATGGAGTATTACTACCTATGCTGAAGAGACCTTCGATACCAATTTTATGACTGGTGGTATGAAGGGGGCGAAGGTTTCTGATTTCCGTATTGATGATAACCATCCATTGCCAGGGCAGTATGATGTTGATATCTATGTCAATACTCAATGGCGCGGTAAATATGAGATTACTGTTAAAGACACCCCTGAAGAAACTTGTCTGTCCCGCGATACGATTTCGCGTTTAGGAATTAATACTGATGAGATCGGGTAATGACTCCAACTTATTGATAGTGTTTTATGTTCAGATAATGCCCGATGACTTTGTCATGCAGCTCCACCGATTTTGAGAACGACAGCGACTTCCGTCCCAGCCGTGCCAG
>NZ_VDAY01000030.1:0-33605 GCF_019584005.1 Citrobacter sp. EC_71 | reverse complement strand
TTAGTGCTGAATTCACTATCGGCGAAGGTGAGTTGATGGCTCATGATGTCCCTCTGGGATGCGCTCCGGATGAATATGATGATCTCATATCAGGAACTTGTTCGCACCTTCCCTAGCTGAGCGCATTTTGCAACGCGGACTGAGTGGTCAAGGTTGACCTTGTCGAATTCAGCCTTCAGTTGCTCATCTGGCTTAGCTTCGTTAACAGTTACCAGAATCCGACTAGCATACTCGCTACCCTTGGCTTGATTGCCTACCATCTTACCCAGTACACGGCCAGCTTTTGATTTCGCTTCAGTCAAACGTTCCTCGCCATTTTCGAGGTAGTCTTTACATGCGATAACAGCAGCAATCTCGGAAGCATGAACTTTCATCACGTCATTCAGTTCGTCACGAGATGGAGAGCTTTCCGCTGATATTGCGAAACTTGATGCATTAATTGCAAATAAACAAACAACCGCATTTAATATTATTTTTCTCATCACAGGTTTCCTTTTTATTGGTTACGAGGCAATGCTGCTTCAGACAGCTGGTAATTCAATATTGATAAGTAGGCCAGAGGTATAGTTGCTGCCGGGATTAACCATTCATACCTGAGCGAAAAGTATGACCACGAAAGTAAAACAACACCAGAGATAGCTGAAAATGCGAACAACGGCCCAATATTCATAAAAGTACTTTTACAAATGACTGGTATACTTTTCAGCAGAGAACCTTTACACCGCGTAACTGTTGGTATGAATAAAACGAGCATTGGCGTAGCGATAAATACGCTCAAAGTGGCAAGGGCGTACATATTGAAATACACTATTAGGTTGGAGTAAGCCAGACTAATGCTTGTTAATGTTGGTTGTTTATATTCAACATGGTTGGTTTCACCCGCAACCGCTGAAGCAATCATAAATTTGACTAACCACAATATTACGATCATTAGTACGGTCAGGAATAATGCATAAACTAACACAACGATAAAGTTGCGTAGTTCTTCCCAGATATTCAATCTTAGCTCTGAGCTTTGATATCGGCATAAGATAGCCGTAAGGTAGAGGGTGAGTACAACTGGCTGTAAGATAAAAAATGCAAGCCCCTCCATTGTCACATTTTTCATGATGAGTGTCAGGAGTCCACCACCAGCAATTATCGGCAAGAATATTGCCAAAATACCATGAAGAGATGCCATTGTTTTCATGGAGGACAACATTATTTGTTTGGTATCTTCGAAAGATAATTTATTGATGAGAAATGCTGACATTGTGTTTCCTCTTCATGTAGTTGGCTCAATTGTCGCATGTTGAAAAATTTGAATAGCATTTAACATCGACAAACTGACGGCTTTTTCTCTATCTCATTTTTTCTGTTCAGTTACGGGTGACGAAATTAACTCGACCAGCTCTTCCTTTCCCCACTATTCATGGGCATCAACGGAGAAAAGTTTTATGGATTCTGCGGTTCCTTCAAAGGCGTTGTCATAGCAACCCAGAATATTGATGTCGTAACCGGGCCCAGCTTCTCGGGTTAAAAGATGCTCCTTTGCGCTCCCTGGCAGTATTGCTATCAAGCGTCCTCCCGGTTTCAGGAATCTCATCGCATGTTGAAAATGTGCAATCCAGCGTGAGTCACTAAATGGAGGATTCATCAGAATTCTTTCAAACAAGCCGGTATTTTCAGGCTTGACCAATAGAAAATCATTAAGGGTGACGTTCCAGCGCAGGCCAGTAATTGCAACAGCTGCGGGGTGTATATCAAAACCAGTAACATCCACCCCCTCTGGTAACCCTTTCAGTAGCGCACCAAGACCGATATTCGGTTCCAGCAAACGCATACCTGAAGCCACCATACATTCATCAATTGCTCGTTTCTGGAGTTCTCCGACCGTTGCATAGAACTGGTGCGTATAGCGGTCAGGTATAGAACCATGTAATGCCAGAAGTTTGAATGCTTCAACGGGGCTAAAGTCAAAGTCATATACTTCTCTATATCTTCTGACAGCACCCAATGACTCCCATATGTTCACCAGTTCTTTTTTCTCACTAACAGACTGGTTGTCCCGCAGGATAAAAGTGTGCGGCCCCGGTGACAGGTGTTTGCCCGCGTTCAAATGGTCAGTGGCATATGATATTAAGGAGTTAACAGCAGAGAATGATATCAACTGCGACCGATATTCATTGGTTTTTACAGTTCTTGCGGAGTTATGGCCGGTGGTGTATCGGCGATCGAGAGGAATGCAGCCTGGCATTAAATGGGATAGTACCAGATTGAGATTGTCACAAGTTTCCTCCTCAATCAGGATATGCACATTGCCGTTAATAAACCCCTTCACTTTAAGACTATCGTTATCAATACTTACCCATTCGCCAGGGTTACTCATCATGTACTCTTTGACCGCAGCCGAATTCACATCCTCAGCACCGCTTCGTCCATACATCAGTCCAATAACCTTACGAAGGTCATTAAAATAGTTGAGATAGTCATAGGATCTGCGGTTATCTCTACTTGGTAAGCAGCTGGCTATGATGAGTTTGTTGCTGAAGCCCTGGGCACGGTTAGTCTTATGCAGAGCGGAGAGCTTTTCAAACACACCATGAACCATCTGGGCGAAGTAGTCTTTTTTCTCTTCATTCAATGCGAATGCGGTAGAAAAGATACTTTCTTCGTTGAAGGGTACAGGCTTAAGCTTCTCAAAATTTGATTCTGATGATTTTCGCCATGCCCTCAATCCTTCGTTCCAGTCATCGTATCTTTCGGTGGGCATAAATGGTTTTACGCCGGTCAGATCGAGCAGCTTTTGCCAGTACTTTTCATCGAGAGCACAGCGGGCCCGTTCTATACAGAACAAATTTTCTACAGCCAGCGTATATTTGATGGAATTGTCACAAGAATCACAGAACATGCGCCATGCTTCATCATGCCGGTTCCGCATCACTGCATCATACATGGCCTGCATGTGCTTCAGTGTTGTGTTGTATTCCACCAGCAGATCGCGCATGGCATTTAGTTTTTGAAAGCCGTCATGTTCAATGAGGCCACTTTGACTGTCTACGGGATTAGCATAAAGGCTGAGGACGTCTGATTCATTTTCATCGTTATTCGCTAATACAGCTGTCGGTAGGTTCATCAGATTTCTCCAAATAGAGAAATTATGAGACAGGTATGGCAGGTGACGAAGCAAATCGACGAACTACATAAGCCGGGATATTTGGGGATACCGTGAAGTACATAGCACGGCGGAAGTCCAAAAAAAGAGACCCCAGTAAGGGGTCTTAAATGAGGTATATATAACTATCAGATCACAGAGCCCGAAGCAGACTACTCAACGTCCTGAATTTCAGGAAGCTTCAACCCTTTCGGATAGAAGATTGTATGAACAGTCAGGTCAGCCAGGAACGTAGATTTGATAATTAATTTTATTATAGGGTTAATACTATCCCAAGAATCGGGCGAATTCCAGATAGTGGCATCACAGCTTTCAGGATACTGGTTAACTCCAGGAGCATGGCCAGCCGTGCAGCGCATTGGGTCGGTTGATTCATGCTCGCATTTAGGGCAAATATAGCGCCGCAGCTGGTGTTCACCTAGGTCTTGGTCAAAATCGTGAGGAGTTTCCCAGCAATGAACATCTTCAAGCTCAGGTAGCCTGGACGGAGTGTAAAAAGCCCACGGCACTTCCGTACCTCGCAGTACCTCAAGTGCGTGTATCACCCGCTCAGGCTCGATTTTAAGCACGTCACTGTATGCTTCTATTCGATCACGTAACAGGCTGGCCATTACAGAGATTGTATGGATATCGATACCGGCTGCTTGAGCGTCCCTTTCCAGCTGCTCAATAACGACATCAATACTTGCTGGTGGTGCAGACATAAATAACTGCGTTGCGGCTTCTTGTCGTGACATATACGAAGGTTCCTTCGGTTACCGGTGACAGTAACCGATATTTTCCCCTCGCTACAGCTGGTCACGAATTTTTTCAGCTTGTACATCGGATACCAGAACACAATCACCTGTTGCAGAATTACAAACGTAATATTTTCCGTCCTGATGCTGCTGTAATTTCAGTTTTGTACCCGCAAGTGACACTGTAACGCCACTTGCTTCAAACTGCCCTTTGTTGGTGATGAAAAAGTTGTTTTTTGCGAGGGTTCCGGCTTTCAAATCAACGCCTCTGATCACTTCACCCAGGTCCCATTCGTTCATTACTGAGCGTTGTTTATGGATCAAGGAGCCAAGACAGACAAACACCACGACACTGATTGCAGCAAGACCCATAAGGTTTTTAAACGAATGGTGGGCTTTCAGGTCAAGCGTCTTCGCTTCTACCAGCTGCTCGGACGTTAACTGGACAGCTCGATTGTTACGCGAAGGACGTTTACGTTGGTTAGCAGTCATGGTTCACCTCTGTTTGAAGGAGAGATAATTTTAAACCTGCCAGTATATAAGCGATCTGAATTGGGTGAAGCGAATCATCAATGCTCATGGCCAGTCTACCCTTCTGATTGGTATCTACGGCTTTGCTGCCTCGGTACTGGTATCCATATCTCTTCCTGGCAAGTTCCAGGCCAGCCAGCATGTACTGGACTTGCTGTAACGATAATGAATCAATTTGCAGAGACTTGAGCCTGTTTTTTTGCTGGCACAGACCAAATAACTCCCTCGACTCGAAATCGTCGGGGTAAGAGTGTAGTAACCCATCAACTGAGCAGGCATTCAACTTATCGAATTCACGTTCAATACCCTCGACCGAGAAATGTCGGTCTCGAACGGACTCGACTCTACATTTGCTGAGCTGGCCATCTGGTGTGGCTACAAATATAGTTGCGCCTTCGGTCAGGTCTCCAGTCCAGTTTGTATGATTAGTCATATACGCTCCGTAATGGGCCTACTAAACAATATTATCACGGCTGAATATTTGACGAAGCAGTGCGCGATACGCGCCATGATAATGTTAAATTAGTCGTTTATTTGATAGCACCATTTTTCTCTGAATACTGTTCAAACCAGAAAACAATGGGTTTCTCTACAATGCTTATCTGGCCGAATCTTTCTGCCGTTCTGAAATTCATACTACTCTTCCGTGCCCTTTCAACCTGTAAACTTATTTGTTTGCGGAACATTTCCAGTGAATATGTTGTTTTGAGCAGATTGCAGGGCGCACAGGCTGGGAAAAGATTTTCTAAGCAGTTGGCACTTTCATTAAACACTTCACCGGTAGCCTTAAGCTTAAATTTCCCTCTGGCCGCAGCTTGCATATCCTGGACGGATTTCCTTAGCACAGGTTCTACGTGATCAGCGTGCCAACCTTTTTCTTTCAGTACCTCGCCACAATATGCACATCGACCACCAAATTTAGCCCTCAGTACTATTCTTTGTTTTTTTGACAGAGACATAATAAATTCCTTGTGGAACTAAGAGAATCGGCCATCGTCTATTGATTCAGCGATGTTGACTGCCAGGGCGTTATCGTCCAAGCCTGACAACGTTTCATAGCGAAAGACAGGAATGTGAGTTCTTTTAAAAAGGGCAATAATGAACTCTCCTTCAGGCTGAGCGCTGATAGCATCTTCATTGATCATTGCTAGCACTAGTTCCCCGGTATGCGCATCGGAGAGAACAAAATCGAACACGAATTCATCTGCGTACTGTTGCGCCTGAAGTACGTCAACCGGGGCAACCGGTTCATCTTCGAGCTCCAGCTCTACTAAGTCCCGGGCAAGCACCTGGGGTGCGATAATGTACTGACCATTGAACACCGCACTCAAGCGCACATAAAGATCCATCAGGACTTTTGGCAATATCGAATTTTTTTTGATGAAGTACTCGCTCAACCCATCAAGTGCGGCGTTCTCGTCGGCATCGGCATTAATATCTGCCTGCTGATCATGCTCGTCCAAAGGTTGCTGAGTTTGTTGTTGTTCTCGTTTTGTTCGACTCGCGTAGATAAGTATGAAAGCTGCAAAGCACACAAATGTCAGAAATATTGCGAGAGCGATTATATATTTTAGAGTCATGGGTTCATTCCTATAGTCTGGAGATACTCAGGCTCCTTGAACTTCATATTTTCGGGTATATGCCGCATCACCTTTTTGATGTATGGTTGTTCAATTCTCTTAAGCGTATCTAATTGAGATTGATAATCCTTAGTTCTCAAATCATGCTCAGCACCCAGTTGTCCTAATAACGTCTGAAGTTTCTTTAAGGCTTTGCTGCACTGCACTTCGGCATTATCCAGCTTTTCAATATTTAACCAGGAGAGAATATCGATAACAGGATTTATAGTCAGATCGACAAACAGATCAAGCGTGTCATCTGGTAAATTTGAATCAATAGGTGATTGCCGGGCAGGCATTTCATCTGCTAATCGCTTAAGCGCACCCATAGCTCTCTTTAACGAACTACTCGCAGAGGATGTGTCTATTGCTGAAAGTATGGATATTGCTTTACTGGTAGTAACCATATCCAGAAATTCAGTTGTGGAAGCACTATTACATTCATCCTTTGCTGTTTTTAATAGTTCACGGGCATTTTCTGCAAGTTTGAGTCGTCTGCCTGACTCGTTATATTTTATCTGAGCTTCTTTCCAGCAGTTGACTAGATGCTGATAAATCTCACAATCTGGTGATTTCGAAATTTCTTCCAACGAGGACATAACTACGTATTGAAGAAAGATGCTCCTGCATTTTGGCAGCAGCAGGTTAAGATGCAATTCACATTCGTTCAGCTTTTTTCGCGCCGGTGTCTCTCTGAAGAGACCAATAAATAGCGCCCACAATGAAAACTGACGATCTCTTGTCTCTTTAACCAACTCTTTAACTGCCAGGGCTCGGGCAATGTTAGCATTTTCAACCTGGCGTGATAACTCTTGGAGTTCTGTAGCTGTAATCATCTCTCAGCCCTTTAATGGAAGGTTTTTTCTGGTTGTTTGGCTTCTGCCGCGACACCTTGTTGTTCGTCTGACGGCGTTGTGATGAGTCCTGGGCTTTCACCCCCGAGGGCTTTTATCATTGTGTCCAGAACCTCCATAACAACAGAGGTAAACAAAACGAAATCGGCATCAAATCTTTGGGCGTGATCTTCTGGCGAAATGTCATCGTTCTGTTCAATAAGTTCTTCCGTAAAGGTCAGTCGTGAAAAGATGAAATTGTCATTCAGGATGAAAAACATCTGGTTCATCCAGCCCAGTGCAACCTTTGTCACAAGCTTTCCGGCCTCGATGTGATGAGCGATCTCATCACATATCAAATCCTGGCGTTTTGTTGTAACGACCCCCCCGTTTTCGAGCACATCTTTGAGCGTGGCTTCGTCGCATAAAGCTAGGCCAGGCGGCAGACTTCCTGTTTTGACCCACTCTGTTAACGTCAGTTCTACCGGCGTTTCCAGCGTGAATGGGATAATTGGAAGTGAGCCAATAGTTTTACGTAGCAAAGCTGTTACATCATCTGCTTTTTTATGGCTGGTGGTCTCAACAAGCAGTAGACGTGATTTAGTATCCACCCAAATGTTTGTAGTGCTGTATTTGCTGAAAGCCTTTGGTATGAGCTCAGCGAGCACGGCATCGTTGACGGCCTGGATCTCCATTTTCTTTAGCCTGCGGTTTTGCTCTTTCTCCAGTTTCTGAACCCGGGTTCGCACAATTTCTTTGATGGTCGCGGGAGGAAGTATTTTCGATTCGTGCTTAACAGTCAGAAGAATGAGATTATTCGACTCATGCTTTAACAGCTCGACATCTTCACCCAATGGCGGGATCCATCCTGACCGTGCCATATCATTAGGCCCGCAGGGAGTGTATTTCAACTCACTTAACTGTTCATCCAGCTTGTCTAATTCCAGAGCTTTTTGGATGCGGTAGACTACAAGGCTTTTGGGTTTAAATTGGCTCATCGTGGCCCTCAGCTGTTGCTTGATTAATTTTAATAAGGTCAGAGACACGCTCGCGGATCACGACACACTCCCAGTAAGTTAGAGGCTTAGAGCTCAGCACTTGTTTAAACTGCGCCACGGCAATATCAGGTGCTGTCCGATATTGTTCGGCGATATCCTGACAAAATTTCTCAGTCTCTGGGTTATGCAGCTTTTCAGAACAATGGAAGCGTTTCATGCCGCAGCTCCCTTTTTCGAGTTATCCGCTAATTTGACCGCGAAGATTTCTGAAGCTTTTTTCCCATCCCCGCTGCCTTTAAATATGCTTCTCCGGGCAGTCACACCATGAATAGCGAAGGCTTGATAAAGCTCACGAATATCAGGCGCATCGTGGCATGATGCGATGACATGAACCCCGCGTTCAGGCAGCAACTGGAGCAGTTTGGTAAGCTCAATCTGCATAGCGGGTGTAAAACCGCTGGCATGGTAAGCCGTGAATCTGCCGGGATTAACATATGGTGGGTCGCAATACACCACATCACCCGGGCGGGCCATTGATAGCGTGGTCTGGAAGCTGGCGCAAAGTAAAGTTGCTGAGGACATTTTCTCAGCCATTGCGTATAACTCTGTCTCTGGGAGATAGGGGTTGGCGTAATAACCCCAGGGGACGTTAAAGATGCCTTTCCGGTTGTATCGGCATAGTCCGCGATGGCCAAACCTATTCAGATAGATAAACAGAGCAGCTTGAGTGTCACTTGCACTATCATGATTATTGAACTGGCTTCGCAGCTCATAATAGGCGTCCTCAGAACGCCCGAGACAGTAAAGGCGTTTAAGCTCAGAAAGTACCTTTTCAGGCGACTTAAAAATACTCTGGTATGTATCGATCAGGTCGCTATTAATATCGGCCAAAATGTATTCTGGGTAATTCGTATTCATCATTACAGCGCCTGAACCGCCAAAGGGCTCAATAAGCCGACCACCTTTCGGTAGTACATGCTTAAGACTTGCCATAATGTTGTGTTTGGCTCCTACCCACTTCAGAACGCTTTTCATTTCATTCTGGCTCCAGAATATTAGGACGCAGTGATCGCGACCAATGGGAGCGAGATGGCATATAGCCATCCCGTCAGGAAGCTTGTTTTAACGTTATCACGCCCATGAAATTGGCTATTTCGAAAAGGCCGACAAAACGAGAGCGTTTTGTCAGACACGGACAGGCATGATGATGTCGTAATTGTTTTTGTTTACTGAAATCAATATGCCGGTCGTTGTATCACGCAAAGCAATCTGTGCGGCTTCTCCTTCTTCCGAACACGCCCCCAGGCTTGCCAGTGATTCCAGGAGGTAATCGGCATTCATACCGATATCAACAATTGTTTCGGGCTCGCCTGCCTCTTTCGCAATGTCCATCACCTCTTTGCAACTGATTGCATTTGAGCCGGGCGACTTAAGCTGTAGGGCGTTGTCTTTGAATGACATCACACAAACACTGGTGTTGTTTGGCGAGCCCTCTTTAAGCAATGGGGTTGCGCGTTTTAGTGCGGTGGTGAGTTCAGAAGGATCAACCTTAAACAGTTCAGTATTTTTGGCTACCGTGCTGGCCACGCGCTTCCAGTCCGGGTAACGGCCATCGACAAGATTTGAAATGACTGTATGGCTTCCGAGCGTAAATGTCAGGTTACGGTTGCTGTAGTCAATTTTGAATTGACCCTGGCTACCGCTCAGGATTTTATGGAGCACGGGGAAAACCCCGTTGGGTAAAATCACACCTGCATTCGTGTTACTGATAGAGGTAGGAGCTGTCGGAGATTGAATCTCATCGCCCACGTCATCGCTGAAGTCGATATCATGAGAACTGACGGCCATACGATGTCCATCAGTGGCTACAGCAATAAATTGGCCATTATCGATACCGAGGTAGACCCCATTCATATAAAAGCGGACATCGTTCTGAGCCGCAGCGTGGCTGACACGCTTGATAATCTGACTCAGCATCTGCGTTGGAAAGTAAACGCTGTAATTATGTTCCAGCGTCTCAGCCTGAATTTCGGGTATATGGTCTAAGCAAACCGGGATGTTATAGGAGTTTTTGTCGGTGCGAATGACAAGATGGTTTTTTGCCGCATGGAAGCGGACGTTAATTTCATCTTCGCCGCGCATGTTGCGGATTAAAGAAAAGAGTTGTGTTGCAGGTACTGATACGTCCATATCACCATTGCCCCCCGATACCGTCCCTTTACTGGTAATTTGGGCAGAGTTTAAGTCAATGCCAAGGGCAGAAAGACAATCCCCACGTAACCGCAGCGTGATCATCTCCAGTACTTTCATTGCAGGAGACCGGCGAATAACCATACACGGCATTTCGATAATTTTGAGAAGTGCTTCAGCAGAAATATCAAACCCTGGAAGCTCTTTAAATGATAAGCGTCTTGCCTTTGGTTGAACTGCGTCTATTGTAGATGCGTCTGTCATTTTACTGTCTCCCATAATTATCCGTGTTAAATTAATCGTACCCCCGGTCAATCAAGTGACGAATAGCAAATTATGAAAAAATGAAGTTTATTTGTGGTGACGGCGATAACCTAATTCAAACGCGAACTGCCATTGGTATTCATTTAAAGCACATCCAAGAGATGTGATGGCCTCAACAATTTCCTTTATAATGAGGTTGCCTGAATTCAATCTGTACTCGTAGTACCAACCTATATCAAATGCGATAAGCTGGAGGCGGAAAAGATGGATCTGAGGAACGTAACCAGTAACGCCGCTAAGCGCTTTTATATAAATGAGTTCCCCTTCCATTTCTGATAGAAAAACCATGTCAAGAATATTGGACGCGAAATTCGTCATGGTGAACATAAATTGAGCCTCTTTATTGAGCCTCGCGTAACACATCGGATGCCTTAAAGTAGCCGAGTCGGTGCATCATTTTATTGATCTGACCTACTTTGCCATCAGACCCTTCATACTTACTCAACCGGTGAAGTAAGATACGCATGGACATCAACACACTGTCTGATGCGTTATCACCACGGGTAAGTAGTTTATCAGTACTATCTGAGTATGACCCCGTAAGTGCCGCGCTCACCAAATCACCGGCAATAGCATCCGGGTGGCACAATGCCATCAAACCGATAATCAATGCCTGCCGATTAAGTTCCGTTTCTGTCAGGCCTGTTTTTGAAGTGAGTTCTGCTAGTAAATTATCAGTGCTCATTATCATGCTCCTTTTGCTTATGTTCTCCCGGTTGAATGGCGGAAGAGTCTTTACTACTGCGTGAAAATACATCCGCGACCAGAAATTTAGCTTTCTCTGAAGGACTCATAAATTTCCAGAGTTCATCAGGATATTCATCGTCATGCTTTTCAGATTTTTTCAATCGGGAGATTCCTTTTAATTTTGCAGCCATGCGGCTCCGTCCATACGGACGGATTGGCATTGTAAAATTTTGCTGCGAACTATCAATCAGACCAGTAAAGTGACGACCCATATAAATACCTCTAAGTGCAGTAGTTATTTTTTCCCGATTCAAAGCTCCGCCTTTAACGTCATACTACGGGATAGCATTACTGCAACGAAATATTCAGGGATTGTTTACGGCGTTTTGAAGGTGTTATCCATTACCGTTTTACTTCTCGCTACCCAGTCGTTTGCATCACTGCAATTGATGTTTGACGCTACGACCTGACGGGCGGATGTATAGATTGGACTTGCATAACCACCATTCCCGGCAACTACCAGACGGATACTGTTGAGATATGCGTAAACAGGATCCTGTAGGATTGTAGAATCGATGGATGCCTGCTGTTTACAGCTATCGCTACGCATCTTTACTACATCAGTTGCGACCATGACGCATTCAGGACATTCATTTTTAAGCTGAATGAACTGAGTTGGTGTCTGCCCCGCTGCCGGACTTCCATCTGCTCTAAGAGGAATATTGGCTTCAGCAATATTGATGCAGAAAGTCGATCCCGCAATTAGCGCCAGCAATAATTTCGTTTTCATATAACCTCGCCTTATTTAATTCAGATTTATCGAACTGAGCTTACTGCTTTAAGTGGTGAGTAAGAAAAAAAAAGGGTGACAAAACGGGGGGTGTTTTTTAACCTTAATCATATCCCATATGATTAGGTTGATTATGAACAATGCCAATATGCAGGGAGATGGTACTGAACATCGCCTGGAGCGCTTTTCCCGTATTCAGAAGGATGCGTTGGTACTTCTTCTTTTGTGCAAAGAAAAAGGCACTGCGATAGTGCCATTCACCAGGTTGCTGGGGTTTATTAACTCTGTTCCAGACAGCCAGGATGTAGCTGAGCCCAACCTACGTAAGTCACTCAAAACATTGCAGCAAAATGGCTATGTATGGAAGTACCGGAACAAAAACGATCTTACAGTTTCATTTGAGTTAACTTCATCAGGAGAACTCCAGGCAACTTCATTTCGGGTGCGAAGATTAGAGGCATGGGGCCAGGCAGACGAGTAAAACTCGTCTGCTGGTGGTTACACAGAAAGATACTTTTTACTGATAGTTAAAGCGCTGCGTCGTTTTAATGCAAATGGACGATTATCAGAAAGTCTGGAAGCATTACCGGCGCGAATGAATATGCGTTTCATCCTGCGGTCAAAATGTTCTTCTGACCAGCCGAAGGGATACGTACCCTTAATACCATCTATTGGCCCGGCAAGAATGCGAGCGGTTTCGCTACGAAGAGTACTTCCCCTTAAACCAAATGAGCTAAGTTTATTTCTTATCAGACTTACAGAAAATTTCCTGGGTTTTAAAACACCCTTAATACAGTACAGATGTTTACTCATAGCATTACCCTTTTATTATGGGAACGATTAGCTGCGCTGCATAAAGTCGATGGATTGGCGTTTGTTTTCTTCGATTATCTTCATTGCCTCTTCAAGCCATCCAGCATCTTCACCCCGGCTGGTTAGCTCTTTGTGCTTTAGTTTGAGTGCAAATACTGCGTCATCAGCACCGGCAGTAAACAATTCTTGTCTGACTTGTTGTGTGCTGGTTGTACCATTTATAACACCAACCATATAATTCACGATATCAATAACTTGGGGGAGTAAATCTGGATCCTCATGATTAATCTCCTCGATACTGACAAACGGCAGTAACCGGTCAATCAGCATATGGGCTAGGTTGGTGATATTCAGCAGGAATAGGTTATCGTTCTCGGTGTCGCTTTTGCTTTTTACTTCTGATGCGGTAAACGACTGAACCCGGCGATTGTATTCGCACTGCCACTCCTTACAGGCACTGATCATCCAGTTCTGTATCTCTTCATCAGAAGCGTTGGATGATGGAATGTCCATCGCAGCAGGGAGAACTTGATCCCACGGGTAAACATGAGAATCAATCATCACGCCTTCCGCGTTACGCATTAACTCAGATAAAGCCACTATGATGCGGCGCATCAGATGGTTTTCAGTGAGGAGAGTAAACTCTTGTTTCGATGCACCAACGAGCTCGACGTTGAGTCCTGTCAGCGAGTCGTTAGTGTTTGGCATAGTAACAGGCCTCCTGCCCTAAAAGATGATTATGAACCAGTCCGTGGTCGCAGGGTTTAGTAGTGCCAGTCAGCGTATCCGATTTTACGCTTTCGTCTTGATCACCAGTGTTCACTGAGGGTAGTAAAGTTTTGACGACGTTTTTCATAAAGACCTTATACTGTCATGACAGTCGTATGTAATTTTAGATAAGTTCTATAAGACATCTCAAAAAATAATGGTAATCCGCGAGCAGATTACCATTCAGGCATTCATCAATCATAATATGCTACGGTTATTATTTTATAATACCGCACTGCTTTGCTATCTCGATAACATCGCCATTTTTTATGATGATACCCAGAGTTTGCGCATCCTCAATGTGTCTAGTGGCGCATCCACCGACAGCTTTAACCTGCTCGATGAGACGGTCTGAGGCAGCAGCAGTATACGCCAGTGTACTGTCTGGAGTGTTGAGACTGAACAGATAAAAGCCTGAGACAATTCCCAAAATTACCAGTAGTCCACTTCTGAGTATCGCCGAAAAAAGGGCCGCAACGCAAATTGCACCACCGGCATAAATAGCAGCCTGGCCATATGACATAGACCCATTTTCCAGTATCGTCTGGAGTGCGTTATTGAATTCATTCACGGCAATAATTCCCCATTAGTTATGATACAAATTAAAACAGATATGCTGCTAATCATTAAAAGGCTATCTCAGTTCCATAAGCACCAGTGCTTCCTGGAACTTCATCCTGATTTCCCAAATAATAATTTTCCATTGTTGGGGGCGAGTTGCGTGGTGTTGCTGGCCTCGCGTTCGTGTTTTGTGGCCTGCGGCTATAACTGGTATTCTGCCGGTGATCCTGCCCACGGTTCTGCTGGAGGTGACGACTCACCAGTTTATTACCGCCTACATTGACTTTGCGAAGAACATGCCCCTTCACGGGGTTGACAAGTACGTCCATAAAGAAGCGTTCTTTACCATCCTCCTTGATTAGGCGGGTACGCAATTGGGCCTCCAGGTACACTCCTGTCCCGACATGAAGATGATTGCGGGCCACATCAGCAAATTGACCAAGCAAAATGATCTGATAGTGTTCTTCCGTAATTTTCTCCAGACCAGATTTATCCTCCATTGAGGACTCAGATGTTGTTACATAAATCTTTGCGTAGATGCCGTGGGTAGGGTGTTGTCGGATTTCAGGCTCACGGCCTACAGTACCTTCGATAATTACTTTGCTATAGCCACGATTAGTCATACACCCTCCCCAGCTCTGTATCGGATGACATTATTATCAGCCTGTCCGGTCTGGTGACGAATGGTAATTCGTTAAATAATTGCACTGCACATCCATAAAAATAGTCAGGATATTAAGTTTGTGGTGAGAAGGACGGCACATCAGACAAAAAAAATCCCGGCCAGGCCGGGAAAGGTGATCTTTATGCCAGCGTACTCGCCAGCGTTCTCTTTGTTATGTCCCCATACTAAACATGTATGGCCCAGAGTGAAACAATTTTTGAAACCTGCAATGAAAATACATTGTGTTTCCATTTTGTTTACCTGAAAAGAGACGAAATGTATTATTGCTTGAGATGCCTTTTTGCCATACGTTTTAGGGTTTGGAGTATTGTTTGGTAAGCAGCGAGTTCATTTTTGTACTCAGCAATCTCCGTCTCATTCTTAACATAGTCGTTTTCAAGCTTAGCTATAGTATCAGTGTATTCTTGCATACTCTGTTCAACTTTTTTTGTTGCTGTACGAAACGCAGCGCTTTTAGTCGTTCTGATACCAACGGGGAATGTTTTCCCGATTTCCACGTCATGTTTATAGAAACTGCTGATGCTTGTATTCCAGACGCTTGGCTTTTTGTCGCTAGGCCGAATTTTGATAAATGTGATTCCAGGGATTTTATCCACAAGAAAAACAGTTTTTTCACTGCCTTCTGCCGCATTCTTTTTCATTCGAATTGTTTTTACGCCAACTTCTATTAATTCGACGCTGGTTTTTATTTTCGACGGGTTGTCTACGTCCATATCAATAAATACCCGCCAGCATGACTGGCCCTCTTTTATCGATGAAGGACACGCTTGTGGAAAATGGTCTTTGTACATGGTAAACCCCAACCACCTGAAATATGTAGGATAAAGATTAAGGGCATTTATGCTGCTTACGAAATTCGGGGCGACTCACTAATCACAGGGTGCGCTGGATTGACTCTGCGGCCTGTTGCCTTAGTGCGTTGCTGATACCAATTGCTTCAGCGAGATAAGCAAGATTATCCACCAGCACACATCGTGTCCCGGAACTGAGATCTCCAGTTACTCCCCAGCGGAGCATTTCACCAGGAGCCGGTTCATAATTATCCAGTTCACACTCAGGAAGGTCTACTGGCTCTCCCAGATAATCAATTAAGACCGGCCTGATATCGCTATATTCGGCATCAATACCAAGTGGCAGATCTTTCCTGACATATTGCCTCAGAACAAATAAATCCCTTTCGCTACATTGAGGGAAAATTCCAACCGGCAAGTTTGTGATAAGAATAGCTGCACCTTTTGAATCGCCAATTTCCTGAACGAGTTTTGCGGCGCACCAGACCGCCCCCTTCAGGAACTCCAGATTTTCATGCGATTGCTGTAATGACATATGACCTCTTTCTTATTGTCTGGCCCGCTTAAATCCATCGTTGCCATATGATTTAAAATACTCAGTAAACCCCTTATCGCTTTCACGAGTGTCGGCTGCGGCTTTTGAATTTGCCTCTTGCATGTCTCTTTCGCCTTTTTCCTGGCTGAGTTTCATGAAAGTCTTAATGTTATCGTCATTAGGGTCAGCCAGTACTTTCTGATAAGCCTTCTGGTAGCGCTCATCCAGGCTTAACCCTATTCCGAGACTCTGGCATCCGCTAATGCCGGTTATGAAAGCAATGATCAGAAACTTTCGTAGGTACGCACATTTCATCATTACTCCTACCGGGATGACCCGAGCATTTTGTTCCAGGCCGTAATCAGTGACTGAATCCCAGAAGTGGGCACAGGAGCAACCCATTTACAGCAGCTGAACCACAGGCGGTTAAACCGGTGAGGCATTTTCGTGATGTAGTTTTCCTTATACTCAAAGTTGTATTTATCACCAACGATGCGCGGAACTTCTTTGCAGAACGGACAGCGTTGAGCACCCGCGCTCATTTCAGGAACGATGATGAACTCGGTTTCCCCCAGCGTATCTGGATCCCACGGTTCGCGTTCACGCCAGCATGTGCCTTCTGGGAGCACGATATTCTCGTCGCATACGATGTATTCAAAGGTGGGAAATAACAGTTGATGAACACCGTGTTTACGCCAGCGCACTAACGCCAGAAACTCAATATGTTCTGAGCTATCGGCTTCCCGGGGAACAATAAAACGGTATACACCTGCTTTAGTCGGTAACCCTTCGCCCCGGATGCCAACTGGAGTCCAGCTTGGTTCTGTTGAGATACGGCGTAGTGCAGTCATAGTTACTCCCATTAAATTTTCTTCGTTCAATTTCCAGAATGAATCGATCTTTAAATCACTCTAACGGTAACTATTCCGATTACGAAATTCCGTTACCTTTAGGAATGATCGTGTTAACAGCCAGCATTGCATTTTTGAAGAAGTGTGCATTGCTACTTCTTAACTTAACAGAAGCATTAGAACTGACCGGGCTCAATGCCAGTAATGCGGTGCTGCGTCCCAGCCAGCGATAATATGAGAATAAACCCCACGAATTCAGGAATTCTCGTTTCATAATTGACATCAATTCAGATCTATCAGTCTGGTTAACTTTTGGGAACGTAATGAAAACTGCGCTATCCGGGTTCCGGGACAACCAACTGAAAACCTCTTCATTGGTGTAATAATACTTACCTTGCGTAAACACTCGCCCATTAAATCCTAATCGCACGACTGAGGACGGTATAATGTTATGGCAATAATCGAGCATGGGATATCCCATTTTCATCTGAGCGATATCAATGCGATTATCGCTCGGAATGCTTGCAGGTGCATTTGCATTTTTGAAACCGCGAGTACTGATCGAGTAATGACCGTCATCTGCATTCTGATAAACCCAGAATGGCTTGCAATACTCTTCTGAGTCTATAGCGGCTGTAAGATACGCTTCATCATAACTTTCAAATAACTTTTTTACTTTAGTCTGGTGGTCTGCAATATTTCTGGATTGAAGGTCTGGCCTGATTTTTAAAGGAATAGAATACACCGGTTCAAATGCCTTGACCGTATGGCCAGAACTCGTATGGTTTAGCAAATACCCAACCCACTCACGTTGAATTCCTTTTCCTATATACTCGCCGCTGTTCGCCCCTGCGTTGGTATCAAAACGCACGATAGATGTTCCACGCGCAGAAAGCATATTTTCAAATTCAGCACGGATAATGTTGGTATTTTTGCTAGTTAACGAATTCTGGAGATCATGCATATGTAGCCACCATTCATGTTTCAGCTTCGACTCTCACTATAATCACATGTTGAAATTTATTGTTACAGTGAGAATGAGGACGTTTTGCACCCAAAAATAAATAGCTTTTTCAACCGCAATTTGTGGGCATAAATGGTTTTTCTTAGCGTAAAAAAATAGCCGACTATGTCGGCTATTGTGACGATTCAACAGCTGGTGGTCAGAAAATGCACATCGAGGCGTATGCCGTCTTCTGGGAAACTTCAGTAGGGTTACGACCAATGAAAATACTACGGTTATTTTCTTTCTCGCTACGCATGAAGCGGTAGAGGTGGATGGCTACTCCATGAGCTTTCTGCACATCACGTCGGTGCAGCACAAGGTGCATTCTTTTTGGTGGTATGTGTGGGAAACGTTTCGCCAGAATTTGTCCAAGCACGTTAAGTGATTCACTGTTCTCGCGTAGCTGGTAAAGGTCTTCCACGATGAAAAAGATGTTATTCCCCCTGTCGAGTTCGTCAGGTACGGGGCACACTTTTAATCGGCACTCGATGACTTCACAACTCCAGTCACGATGAGGCAGAGACATGATGATGTTTTCTTTCTGCAAGACATTCGACATAAATCCCACCTCACGGTAAAAGCTGTATCAGTTTAACTCCCAAAACCCTTCGGCTGTGGGTTCTGCATTACGCACCGGCTCTCAGATTCCTTAAGGCTTTGATCCAGTATTATTCTTGAGAAATTTGAGTTCAGAACTACCCGGCTTCCCTTTTTGGGCCGTCTTGATAAATTCCCGCTCTTTGAAATACCACCGTTCAACAATTTGTGAAGATAGCGTATTGGATTCCAAGGCATAAGCCTGCAACTCCCTCCATGCAGCTATGTTATGCGGTTTGTATTTTGCCAGCTTAATATCCAGTTCTTCTTGCCAAGATCTGGCGCGTTTTGTAAAAACCTTTCGACCCAGCATTGGGAAAACCAAGAGCCCTGCTATATTGCCGACGAACTGTACAGACCAGTCAGAGGTTATGTAAAACCATATCCCGGCATTAACCGAAACCAGAACCAATAACCATGTTCCATACGCTCGCTGAAATGGAGGGAAGCAGTTATCTCGCCACATTCGAATACTTTTTCCAATGCTGTTCAGCAGGTTTTCGTTTGTTTTCATCAGTTATCTCTGTTCCTCTTCAGCATAGGCCGTTTGTATCAATTCAAACCTGTTCACCCTGACTACTTGAAGAACTATCTGATCGGTAATGCACCTAACCGGCGTAGTGCATCAGTAACCTCGTCTATGCCGAATAAAGACATTGGCGGGACTTTATCTCCAGAGATTGAGCAGGCTGTACACAATGCATTGTATGAGCTTACTCGTTCACGATGTAGAGACTGAAGGCTTACGATCAACAGATCTCGCTCTGGGCCCGTGGTAGCTCCTATAAGGTCAAATAAACTTTGTTTAACCACTTACGTAATCCTCCGTCAAAATCAGTCAAGAGTGCGCTCATTCTCCTCAGTTTCATTTTTTAATGAACGGAAAAGGTCGACAAATCAGGCGGTATTAAAGACACCATCGTCTTTTAGTCCCATCCGTGTGTATACATCATTAATATGCTTGTGAATATATTGAAGATCACTTGCCTGCTCATGCTGTCTGATACGGTCTTCATGGCGAGAATTGGATAACCGAATGCAACGTTCCCGTTGTTCAACAATGTACTCAGTACACTGGGTATGTTCAAACATGACCTCTCCCCATTGCCTGGCAGCGCGGAGATACAACCCTCTTTCTTCCAGGTCCCGGGCAAGTATCACCGATTTGGTCGCTGGTATCTGGTACATTTCTTCAGCGAGCAGGAACGCTGCTGCACATTTTCTTTGTCCCATATCTACCTCTACCCTTTGTATAGAGTCGACATCTGGGCAGAAGTGAATGAGATTAACTCTTCAACCTGCCATTCGCTGATACTCTCCTGGTGGATAACCGAGTCCAGAAGTGAGCAGAAGACCCGACCTTCACAGAAGGCATCGAATAAGGTTTGCCAGGCACCGGCGAATCGCCCGGCCAGTTTACTTCGCTGACGTTTACTGCGGCAGCGATGCAATTCTTGCTGAAACAAGGATTCGTTTTCCGCACTGCTTTTTTCATGCAGAGCATCCCATAACTGGTTGAACCGTGTTTCAGTACAATTTCTGGCCGTTACCATCGTCATAATATTTCCTTCAGAGGCGGTTAAGCCTGTATCAATGTTGCTATTTGATATCTATTTTCCACGTAATATTCAGGTGACGAAATCTCAGCTATAAATCGCTGATGGCTAATTAGTCTGACCCGCATTTCTCCCGGTTGTACGCCCCACCAGGTAGCACCCATTCTTTTGACATGTTAATGACGGGCAATGTATAGACCGGATTTACCGCTTGCAGCAGCGCTTCCTCATCCGTGATATTAATAGGAGAAATATTCTGGCTTAGATCCAGAACATTTATTCGTTTACGACTGATAGTGACCCCAAAGCGGTTTTCATAGTTGGCCATTGCGTGAATACGCTCGGGGAAATAATGTTTGATGGTTGCCCATATGCGAGCACTGTTGTATATACACGTTAAGCATGAACTGCGACCCCATCCAAGACGATACGGTACTGGGGCTGTAACACGATGTTTTGCTAAAATCTCCCAGACTTGTTCTTCAGACCATTCAAGTACTGGCCTCCAGGCATCAACTTGTCTTTTTTTGCAACTGCTGGTATGTGGCTCCAGTTGTAAGTAATTGAATCTATTAGAGCTTTCCGCTCTCCTTTCCCCCGTAATAAAAAGCACCTTTTTTCCGTCAAAGCGTCTCTGATTTGTGAGTGCTCGCCGACCAACATCAATTTTTAGTGCTGATGAGCACCAACGTGTTTTAAGGCTTGGTGATTGCTGAGGGAACCGAAGTCGCGTGGCGGGAGTGCTTCGCTGGATATCACGTTCCGCGATTATTAATCCATCTGGGGTTTCGATACATTGCGGGCGACTGTAGCCATTCTCTTTCAGCATCTCACCTTCCATTCCTCCCTGAAGCCAGGAGAACATCAACGGTATCTGAAATGTTGAAGCTATTTTGCGGTTGTAGTCGGCCATAAATGGCCAGTCCATTAAAGTACTTCCCTCGCGGCCATCAACATCGTGATGCCAGAGTTCCACCCTGGACAGATCGACCCCGATGTCAATTAAGTGGAGAAGGCAGGCTATGGAGTCTTTTCCGCCGCTAAGGCAAATGATTATCACGTCATAGCAAGATATGTCGATATCTGGAGCGTTCCTGTACGTTTGTCCTGATAGTGGCGTGGTGATGCCTGCTATGCTACTCAGTGCAGGAATAATAAAGTTATCGTCGATTAAATCACTCACTTGCCGCGCTCCTGCTCTGAAGTGAATTTGTCAGAATCGCAGCAAGTCTAGTCTCGCCTAATGATGAGGCCAGATCTGATAGCGCTAGTTTACCTGCTGCTTCCATACCAAGTGCCTTTACTCGACTGGTATCAAGAACTGCAATTCTTTGGCCTGTTGCCTTACAGACAAGCGCATATCGACATACGCTTAATGTGCGATGGATGATGAATGAGAACATTTGATTGTCGATTTGTGCGCTGAATTTGCAGATCACATTTACTTTATGCGTCAACCCATTCTGGATTATGATTGTTGCAACATCGTCTTTAGGCATATCTACCTCCGGCTTTTTACTAAGCCTAATACGACGCTAACAGCTGACGAAATTTGCTTACAGATATAACTTTCACTGCAAATATCGTGTTATGAGTGACTGATTACTGCTTTGGAGACAGAATGGATTTTTCTAAAACTACTGTAGTGAAACCCGGTTTAATTGGTGATAACAACGCGTATTGGGCGATGCACTTTTGCTCAATTATTGAAACCCTTTATGATAATAACCGGATGAAGGTACGTTTTAATTCCCCTCTCATGGGGAAACATACACCAACAATGAGAAACCTAGTTTCATTAGCTGGTGAAGGATATTTTTCTTTAATTAAAGATCAGTTCAGAAACTTCGGTCTACAAAATTTGCTCTGCCACTATCTGATGAGTTATGAAGGTAGAGAAGTCTTAAATACTATACTTATTAATTTGTCTGATTATCGCAATGTCGATATCCTCGCTAATATGAGCCAGTTTGGTGTATTCATTAGCTGCCGTGACTTTAGAAGTGGCACTAATTTTGCGGTAGAGCATAATCCTTATCTACTTGGCCATGAGAATGTCTTTTATAATTCAGTTTATAATAGCTTAAAGTTTGCAGATCTATGCATTCTTTTCCGTATGAGAACGAATCCTAACCAAGAATCAGCTACTTTGTTTGGCATTCTTGGAGAGGTCGAAGGAAACAATGGTCAGGACTTGAAGAGACCGGCCTTCTGGGGAAGGAAAGGTTTGTATTTGTCTTTTGGTATTGGAGTCAATCCTAAACCCAAGGGGGAAAAACGTTCTAATCAATTTCAGCTTAATGACTGTACTTGCCAGTGGGTAAACGCTGCTGATGGTTATAAATTTGTCGCTATTTTTGAGTCAGAACACCATCTTGTTACAGATTATCTCGATGCAATAGGTACTATTGAACACCTTAATAAATTTGGCCCCAACCATCCTTTTCTAACACATTATCCAGCTCGGCACATTCTAAACATTGTGAGAGATGGCTGGGATAAATCAGTTGATATATTGATTACTGAACTGCGACGTTATCTTGCGCCTAACGAATTAGCTTCGCTAGGAACAAATCCAGTAATACCCTTTATACCCTCATTCAAACATTAAAATAAATGGGGCTACGGCCCCATTTTTTACTCACGATATAAGATGTAATAACATTTTCTGACCTGCATACTGTTGTTCAGGTAACCACAAAGTGCTTCACGACCATCCTGACTACGACCTATCCATAGGCCAGCCAAGCGTTTATCTGGTTGCTCAGACAGTATGAAAATTTTGCTGTTAATAAGACCAATGAATGGGCGTTCTACTCCCTGGGGGACTACAAAATTCCCCAGCGGTTTGTAACTTTCCAGGTTCAATACGATCGCAGCTGTCTGGTCACTGGAATTGTCAGCATCGTCCTGTTGCTCGCTGGCAGCAGGTTGTTGGTAGTTTTGAGAAGGCTGCTGAGCATAGAAATCGTTCGGATCGATCGATTCTGCGCTGGTTATGAAGGGCAATAGTGCTAAAAGGCCAAAAACAGCTTTTTTCATATGTCCACCATAGGGTTATGCGTTTAAATATGATTAGGCTATCAGTACCAATGCTGTCAGGCTAAAAACAATGGGGACAAATTGAGGGCTTTTATGTTGTGTTTATTGCTATTTTTGTCCTGCAATAGCATCTATTTCACACAATACACAGTGACATTTAGCTGGTGGCTCAAGTCGTTCGAATTGCGTCAGATTATGCAGACGTAATCGAGGTATACGTCTGACAGCATGATGGCCACACGAAAGTTCAAGAAACCAGATTCGTCCGTTACGGCTCCCGTCCTGAACCTTTACGTTTACAACTTCTCTCCATATGCGAATCATGGCTAACCTTCTGCCGGGCTCGGTGGTTCATCGTTGTCCTGGGTAATTTTAACGTAATCACCCTGATTGATAACGATTACTTCATTAAGATGAGGGCTGTAACGTACCCTCTCTACTTCGTCGAGATAGTCCACATGTCTACGCGCCTTGTTATTCGAGAAGCCGAGCGCTTTCCCTATTGCGTGAACTGATGGCCCACGGCCACCATTTCTGTTCATGTATTTTTTGACATACGTGATGATTGCTTTCCTGTCACTGGTCATGTCCGGGAGTTCGGCAATGTCATCATGACCTTGTCCTTTCGCTACGCGCAGCGTCATAGACTTTCTTTCACCATCGATAATGATTCGTCCCTGGTCATGCAACTGCCGGATACGCCGGGAAACGAGCCCTTTTGAATACCCCAGAGAAGAACAGATCTGCTCGTAAGACGGTGCTGCACCCTGCTCTTTGATTTCTGTCACAATGAAATCAAAGAGCCTGTCCAGGTGGGCATTTGCTTTTGGGGCGTTCTGTGCTTTTCCAGAAACACTACCGGCGTTGTCTTCAGTCATATCCCTTCCGTCCAGTTGGTGGTTGTTAATTAATGCGGGCTATCGACGTTCTTCGTCGAACTGAGACTAAAAGGCACGACGTCCGCTTTTACATCAGTTAAGGAGTGATTACCGCAGAGTTGCCCTTTAACTTTAGTCAGGCCCACCAGCGCATCCTCAAGCAGTTCTGATTCCTGAGATGTCACATTACTACCCAGTTCCATACCGATTTTTTCGCCCGCGTCCTTGAGGATACTGATAGCACGATCGATAGATTCACTGTACATAATCGCCACCTTGTTCGTTTTGTTAACATAGCCAATTAGTGCGTGTTCAGCTATAGCTGAGTTGTTTTATCACCTGTTTATGCGGCCCTTTTTCTTGCCAGGCAGCGAGCTAAAACCCGTTCCCTGGCTTCATGCTGCTCATCGATACAAAGCTGAATTCCCAACCCCAGGATGTAACGCTCCTGAAGTTCTGCCGGATGGAGGAAATTGAGCGCGGTGAAACCAGCTGGCACGGAACCATATTTGGCCAGGCTGTCTTCGTAACGTCGCTGGGCTATTTCACAAATTAAGTTATATTGAGCAATAGCTGCCTCACGTCCAACTTGATTGAATATTTCAACCGCCAGGACTTCCGAACATGTCTGCATTTTTGCATCCGTTTTGTTTACCTGACATCAGTATCACCCCGATGTGCTGGCTAACGAAATTTACGGATAGATGAATGTAATGAGGGGAATAGAACGTAATGGAATGTTTATACTGAACCCAAATTATGGGGAGCTTGATAATCAAATGTGGAAGTCTGTTGAGAAGCAGACTTCCAGACTTGGTATTAACTGGTTTTCTGACTATTAAGCCAGCTGATTAGCTCATCTTGCGTGTCAAAAGACGCGACAAAGGTCTGCTCCTGATCAGGACGTTGTGCATCCCTTATCGCTCTGAATGGAGCTTCACCGCTATAGTAGAATATTGGCTCCGCACGGCGTTTGACCCATGCTGATTGCTCGCGCTCTGCGAGCTCGCAGGCTTCTTCGTAATTGTCCGCTACTCCCAGCACTGTCGAACGATCCCAAGCTCCTCCATTCAGGCATCGAACAGTGATTTTCCCGTCCGGGCAAGTAATGCCATATGGATGATCCCACCAGGCATCAAGCTGAGACTTTGAGCGCTTTTCATTAGGTGTATCGTCGAAGTTTTTAGGTAATACCGGATTAAGGGGTATGCAGTTTGGCACTTGGATTCTCCCTGTAGCCTGAATCTACAAATAGGCAGTAAGCAATGTTCGTCAGGTTAACATGTACCTCCTGTTAGGTAATTAAGTACTTCGTTCCATTTTCGATATTCGCGTTATCTGACTCATTTTCTCCGACTTCAGGAGATCTCCATGCTGCTACGTAAGCCATGTGAATCAGGCTTGTTTTTCGCCCCGCTTTGACCCCATTTCCATGATGTTCTCAAACCTCGCGCTGTTACAGTAGGACAACTGCTACTGACGAGGTGAATATGACCAGATACCTTGGATACTGCGCCCTTGCGCTCCTTACCGTCCTGCCGACCGCTTCGGTATATTCTGCTGTACAGAATGATACAATGGGCCTATACGCTCCCGATCCCAGCTACACACCTGACATCCAAAATTCAGCACCTGTAACGCCTTCTCCGGGGGATGACAGTCTGTACAGTGATGACGTACCCGATTCATCTACCGCTCCAGAAAGCACCATTACCCCCCTGAATAGCTTTGATGTTATGTCTTTTTCTATAGGGCCGGTAAGCCTGCGGATGACAGCTTCTGAAGCGATCACTGCTATCACTGACAAACTTGGCCAGTCTGCTGGTGAAGAAATTCAAAAGCGCTACAGTAACAACTCATTGAATAGTATTTTCTGGGGAGATGCTCACCAGGAGACGGTGGTCTATTTTATCCCCGATACGGCAGTTGACCCCATTGAGCCGGTGGCTTACAAAATCCGCTTTTCATTCAGCAACCCTGATCTCTTACTGAAGTCGGCGATCGAGAAATATGGAGAGCCTTCAGTCTCTGATGCCCAGAGAGGTCGTTATATCTGGTGCAAGGCACTGGCGGAGAAAACGAATAAGTGTGATGACAGTAAATCTGAGCTTACGCTGACAACGCGAGAAGTTGAAGACACTGGCATCCTGACTCTCAGCGACCCAACGGTCTCATTTGATGCCTCGCGGACTGCAACGGCCACCCCGGATAAAGACCAGGCTGCGACTGAAGATAACCAGGGGCCATTGCCACAGCTCTGAAGTCGTCCGTCGCTGTCCAGCATCCTTTTGCAGGATTACTAAACCGACTGAATTCGTCAGCCGGTTTTTTTATCTGAATTTTACATTAGCGTCTGAAAGTACGCTTTCCAAACGGGCTTATCTCTTTGACGTGAAAACCCGCATTAGTCAGCATCCTGGCCATGACAACTGATGCAGGAAGACAGGATGCCTCCACTTTATGGCCGGGAGTAGCATCCAGAATACTTTGCAACATGGAGCGCCCAAATCCTTTTTGTCTTTGACTCCTGGTAACACCAAACATCCTGATTTCCAGATGTGAAGCAAGTCCATTTGCACCATTTTTGCCCGTCAGTAGGGCAAAACCTATCGCTGCGCCATTATGTTGAGCATCAAAGACAAACAAGAAATCGGCGCAATTCTCTCCCCGTTCCCGCCTGGCAATGGCTTCTGAGATCTGACTTTCGAACTGAGACAGTCCGTCATCATCATCAAAGTTAAAATACCCATCCCGCATACCGTCGCGAATCACCGCTATGATAAAGGGAACATCCTGTTTGGTTCCAAAGCGCATTTCAGGGGCAGATAACACCGTCATCAGTTTGTCTCTCGTAACCGTTATTATTCCATCAATTTGATTACATGGAGGTAAAGAGGTCAATAGAAATGAACGGGGTATTTCGCTGATGACCATTTGATCGGTGTTAGTGGTTTCAGTAGCAGAGCCAGGAGGTATATAAGGCCAGCAAAAATGCCAGCCTTTTTCATTTAAACCGGTTTTCTTATGATTCTCTTGATCGGCATTCCTGCCTTATCAAAATATCGGGTTGGCCATATTTCTTGAGGTTCTTCACCAATTGCATTAGCGATGATGATCTCGCCTCTAGGCCAGTCACGTGTCAGTGCATTTGCCAGAGTGCTGCTTGAAAGACCGTTAGCCCTACTCAGTGAGGCAAGTGACAAACCTTTCTTATGTAGCGCAGCTATGATGTCTGCCTTATGCCAGTCCTGTTTTTCCATCTCCATTTCCTTTGGTGGTGAATCGGAACATGGTTTGCAGTACCAGCTAATGACGACTGGCGAGCCGTAAGGCTCCCACGCCCCGACCCACCATTGACAAAAAACAGGCGAGCGAGTGCGAACCGTTCAAGTACATGAACGGCGTGTCATTAGTCGGGGCTGCAAATCCCCACTCTTACGATTTAGTAAGGGCTACAACAGTTTACAGCATTTAAAGGGTGTATCAGAAGTGTTAATGCCGTAAGTTTGCGAGTCGGTTTGAAATTCAGATAATAACTATGCTTAATGGCCTGTTCAGGAAAGCACTTCGATGCTGTTCATATAGCCAAAGCCGAATATCCGCTTTCTGCCGATCCCGAAAGCGTATGCCTGTTCAAGTGCGCCGACATCTTCAATCACGCATTCAGCATCGTACTGGCTCATCGGTACAATGATCTTGTGGGATGTACGGCCAACGCTCCCGGGCTTAATAATATGGAACTTGGTGCTTCGAACGATACGTAACCGTCCACAGATCACTCCGGCCCGTTCCAGGTGATAGTGGATATAATCCGGGAGTTCATGGGCAGGTGGACAAATCTCTCTTTTCCGGCCTCCAGCTTCCTCGCGTCGAATAGTGGCCAGCGAGCCGCAGATTCGAATTTTCTGGCCAGACACAAACATGATTTCCTTCATGACTTCGCCAGGGAGCCCGAGTGCAACAGCCGTTCTCAGAACAACCTGGGTGTCGGAGGCACTTTGTTTGCGAGAGTAGAAGGTGTATGGGAGTCGCGACCCAGAACGTTCCTGGACTACCTTATCCAGTTGCTGGTGGATCCCATACACGTCACCTGGGGCGATTCTGAACCTGAGCGCACATTCAAAGTATTTCACGCCACATTCCTTGCTGAACATAATGAATTTTCAATATTAGTTTCAGGGTATGGCATGGACGGCGAGTGACGAAATTATGAGGGGGGAATACGGCCAGTCCTTTGGCCGGTGTGGTCAGAGAATCATTTCGATACTTTCGCCGTGGAATATACCGATCACATCTGTCTTGAGGCGGTTACTCCTCGGCTTTACTTCATTGGCCACGAACTCTGGCAATGGCCGAATTTTCACGTGCTCATCCTGAATGATAATGAACGGCATAGATGAAGCGGCAGAAAGACGCAGTATCTGGTCGGGGTGTTCAGGATCAGCCATCGCGATGTTTGCAGCTGGATGCACTTTAACCGGACGGCGTAAGCGAAGCTTTTCTTCCGGTACACGCGCAATAGCCTTAATCAACGAGTTGAGTCTGACTGATTTATCTTCATCTTCCTCGATGTCCTTGCCCATCTTCTGGAGCAACTCGATTTTGTTAACCCTGCTAAAAAGCGTCTTTTGCCTCCAGCCGAAACTGACCAGATTGACGTTAGCATTATCAAACATACGCAGCTGCCGATAGAGATGCAGGGTCATGACACCAGGGCAGGCGCTATGCAGCGCGTTGAAGCGCATGTATTCCGGTCGGCGATCACCACCGTAGTTTTCGATGATGTGGCGTTGAATGCTCTCTTTATGCTGGTTGATGGATGTCACCAAACGGGTAACCAGCTGAGAGAATTCCGCATCTGTATTGTCGTACCATAATACGCCGGTAGTGCGCCGAGCGGACTTCTGCGAATAGCCATCCCTGATATGCAGGTCAGCGTATGCCGCGCAGGCAGCATGGACAGCATCGTGTCCCTGTTTCAGCTCAGGCATGATGTGTTCGATGGCCATATCTTCTTCGCCATCAGCAACGGCTGGCAGGACGCAGACACTCGCCTTGAGCGGAAGCCGGGAACCCAGCACTCCACGAAGTTGTGTGATCTCGCTCTCCAGCGTCTGGAAAGTTGTTGAGATATTCATTTCTATCCCCGAAAAAGGGCTCTAAACTCCCTCCGCTGCACGGAGGACTGTATGTACATACATACTCATAACAAGCGAAACCGAGTATATCAAGTTCGTTTTGTTTACAGACGAATTTTATCGATGACGAATGAAGTTTTCACTGCTGATTAGCCAATCCTGACGCGAGGGATTTCATTAATGTTAGTGAGATAGGATGGTGACAATAACTCCCGCCGCATCGTCCAGTCTTTGTCGATGCCCTGGCCCGCAAACCATAATTTCCCCCGACCTGACCGGTTAATTCTATCCATCACGCCCATCAACGCTTCACCATTGGCAAAGAGTCGGTTCTCACCAAACAAATCGAGCTGGCTGGTGGCGCTATCATAAAAGTCAGATAGCATCACTCCGGCTTTATGGTATCGGTATCCCTCCTGCCAGATATGCCGGAGCCCTGCGACCGCAGCCGCAATGATTTCCCGGGTATCGGCGGTGGGGTTTTCCAGCTTGACTGTCTGCTGGCCACTGTAAGGGGCCGTTTTCGAATAGTAACTTGTGCCAATAAAAACCGTTATGCAGCGACAGTATTGCTTCTCTTCGCGCAGCTTCTCGCCTGCACGTTCGGCATACTCACACACCGCCTGGTGCATTGCTTCGTAGTGCTCTATTTTCTGGCCGAATGAACGCGAGCTGATGATCTGCTGCTTAACCTTCCTCACCTCTTCCAGGGCTATGCAGGACTCGCCATTCAATTCGCGCTGCGTTCGCTCCAGTACGACTCCAAATGTGTTACGGATAAGCGATGTTGGCGCATTGGCCAGATCGAGAGCAGTCCTGATGCCCATGCTGTTCAGTCTGGTGGCATATCTCCGGCCCACCCCCCAGACATCGCTTACGTCAATATATGGCAATAATTTACGTTGTCTTTCTGGACTGCTGAGATCAACCACTCCGCCTGTTTTAGTCCATGTTTTTGCAGCTTTATTTGCTAGTTTTGCCAAAGTTTTAGTTGTCGATATGCCCACCCCCACGGGTATATGGGTGCTCTTTAATACGGTTTTCTTTATTTCTCTTCCATAGTCATCAAAATTATAATTTTTCTGCATTCCTTCAAACGAAAGGAAAACTTCATCAATACTGTAGACCTCAGTATTACTGGAGAATTTAAATAATGTCTCACACACCCTACGGGAGATCTCCGCGTACAAGGCATAGTTAGAACTGAAAACATGTACACCGTTAGCTTCAAAGAATGCTTTCTTCTGGAAGTACACGTCACCATTCTGGATACCTAATTTTTTAGCTTCCGCTGAACGTGCCACGACCATGCCATCATTGTTCGAAAGGCATACAATTGGCTTGTTCACCAGATCGGGCCGAAAGACTCTCTCGCAGGAGGCGTAAAATGAGTTGCAATCCACCAGGCAGAACATCACAAGGCCTTGTACACGATGAAGGTCACCACGCCAAAAATGGCCAGTTCTTCGCCTTCTTTCAGATAGATCGGTGACATCCGGCTATTCATTGGCAGTAGCGCGGGAGCCGGGCTTAGCTGCAACCGCTTAATGGTGAAATCACCATCAACGGTCGCAATCACAATATCCCCCTCTTTCGCCTCAAGTGAGCTATCCACGATGACCAGATCGCCTTCGTGAATACGTGCCTCTACCATCGATGAACCTGTTACTCGTAAGAAGTAGGTTGCAGATGGATGTTTGATGAGGTGAGTATTTAGATCAATAAATTCATCAACATAATCGGAAGCGACTGAAGGGAAACCTGCGCTGACAGGCTCAACGAACAACGGGAATTGGCCTGGTGATTGTTGTGTCACTGGGATAAGTTTCATAATGCTCTGCTCTTCGTGGTGCTGTATATCCATACAGTATTATAGACAGGAGCCAGGAATTTTCGCACCTCCTTTTCCGAAAGTTATTTTCCGCTATCACTCTTCAGGTTTTTCTTATCACTTGTCCAGAAGTGGGTAACTGCACATAACAAATTGCAACCATATGATTCCTCAGTTCATTTTCAGAATTTACTCGTGCTTACTTCGTATACAATTCGGAATTTATCCGTACATTTTATAAGGAGTAATAACGATGAAGCAGTTTACAAATGAAGCAACTCAACAAATGCTGGCCGACTTTGACAAATCCCCTTTCTCTGACGCTGATCTGGCCGCAATGGATGTGGATGCTCGACAAATTATTGAGCAGAACGCTGAAAGGGATCGCCAACACCCGGTAACAGCAATCTGGCGTGTTGCGGTCGAGGGAAGCCTGACTGCGCGAGGTGGTGTCGTAACCGCTGTTGATAGCGCCAGGGTTATGGATCTAGGCAACGGTCAAATGGTCAAAATCGCAGTGGAGGGTGATGCAGTCACTTATACCGATGGTTCATCTGCACGGATTGTTTCAAGCGCTGGCCAGAAAGCTACACACTTCGAGAAAGGGCTCGCGCTGGTGGGCAGCGTACTGGATAACGGGGATGAAATTGTCTCGACCCCGCAGGACAGATTAGTGCTGTTATCGCGCAAAGGTATGGCTGAAGCCCCCGACTTTCTGGCAATACCCGGAGGCGTGACTCATGGGGTATCGAACTAACAATTATGGCCGGGGCCAGGCGCTCCACGGAGATAAAACCACCACAGGCGCGACCGTCCTTACTTGGGGTCAGTTTGGATATCGAAAATTATTGTACGTTAAGGCTATTTTTTGACCTTTCGACTTTAGCGGGTCTCAACCGACGAAACTTACCGGAAGCCGGTATCCGGTTGCTTTTCCAGATATAATCGCCTGTCAGATTGATATGCTCCCAGCCTAGCGGGGACAAATGCGACAGCAATTGATCGTTGATCTTCACCCCTTTACGCTTCAGGGCATCGACCGCTCTTTCCATATAGACGGTATTCCACAGCGAGATAGCTGCCGTCAGCAGCGTCAGTCCACTGGCGCGATAGCTCTGATTTTCCGGTTTACGATCCCTGATTTCACCCAGACGGTGCAGGAATACCGCGCGCGCCAGCGCGTTACGGGCTTCTCCTTTATTCAGTCCCGCCTGGACCCGCCGACGAAGTGCCGGATCGCGGAACCAGTCGATCATAAACAGCGTTCGTTCAATACGGCCAATTTCTCTCAGTGCTTTGGCAAGTCCATTTTGCTTTGAGTAGCTGGCAAGCTTTTTCAGCATCAGGGATGCCGTCACTGTTCCCTGCTTTATCGAGGTTGCCAGACGCAACACTTCACGCCAGTGAATTTCGATCTCTTTCAGGTTCAGGCTGGTCGTTGATATCAGTGACTGAAGCGCCGGGTACTGGTCTGCTTTCCCTTTGATAAACAGCTTCTTGTCATGGAGATCCCTGATTCGCGGACAGAACGCAAATCCCAGCAGATGCATCAGGGCAAAGACATGATCGGTGAAACCCGCGGTATCGGTGTAATGCTCCCTGATTTTCAGGTCACTTTCGTGGTACAGCAAGCCATCGAGAACATGGGTTGAATCCCTGACCCGACTTATTATGCAGGTGTAAAACGGGCTGTATTGATCCGAAATATGGGTATAAAACTGTCGTCCGGGCTCCTGCCCATATTTCGGGTTAACCTGTCCTGCGTAGCGGCCAGTGCTGCCTGTTCTGAAATTCTGTCCATCTGATGATGATGTTGTCCCGTCTCCCCAGAATGCCGCCAGCGGCCTTTTCCCCTGCGCGTTTACCAGTTCTGCAAGGGCGGCTGAATAGGTTTCGTCGCGGATGTACCATGCCTGAATATCTTCAAGTGATGATTTGGTACTCCCGGGGCAGGCTTCTGCCATTTTTGTCAGGCCAAGATTGATGCCATCCGCAAGAATGGTGGTGAGAAGCAGGCGGGTATCGGGACGGGTAATGTCATTTTTTATATGCGAAAAATGTCGGGTAAACGTCGTCCAGCCGTTTACCTCATCGAGAATTTCCGTGATTTTAGGGCGCGGTAGCATGCTGTAAACCAGCTCTGCCAGCGGTGAAACCTGCGCCGGTACGCAGTTATCCAGCGGAGAGACTTTTACGCCCCTGTCGGAAATTTCCACATCGGGCAGTTCACCAAGGGCTGCCATGGCATTGACCTCTTCAAGTCTGGACTGAAGCAGGGTCATACGGCTGGTAATGTACTCATGGTAATCAGCAGATACGGGCAGTGGCAGCGCCGGAGTGAGTTTGTCAAAGTCCTTTTCGGGAATGAGGTAATCATCAAAATTTTTGTAGCGCCGTGAGCCTTTAACCCAGGGAAGGTGCGAACAAGTTCCTGATATGAGATCATCATATTCATCCGGAGCGCATCCCAGAGGGACATCATGAGCCATCAACTCACCTTCGCCGACAGTGAATTCAGCACTAAGCGCCGTCAGACCCGAAAAGAGATTTTCCTCTCCCGCATGGAGCAGATTCCGCCATGGCAGAATATGACCGCTGTCATCGAGCCGTTTTATCCCAAGGCGGGCAATGGCCGACGGCCCTATCCGCTGGAGACCATGCTGCGTATTCACTGCATGCAGCATTGGTAC